>JAEZKS010000105.1 GCA_023436075.1 Methanobacteriota archaeon | reverse complement strand
ACGTTTTTTATTTCCACTAAGGTCACTAAGGTCTCTAAAGTCACGGTTAAACCACAAAGGGCACGAACGGCACGAATTCAAAGACACTAAAGTCTCTAAAGCCTCCAAGTTTAAAACACTAATAAAGTCACTAAAACACTAAACCACCAACGATGGCACCTCTTCGCCAGTGCTGTCCGGAACTGGTATAGAATCTATAGCTTATACGACAACCGTACCTTGAGCCTGCGTTAGTGCTTTCGTGCCCTTCGTGCCCTTATTCGTGTTTTAAGCTTAGTGGCGTTCGTGGATTTAGTGCCTTTATATTCGTGGCTTTCGTGCCTTTAGTGCCTTTAGTGGAAATAAAAAACGTTTCGTGTTTTAGTGCTGAAACGACAGGCACGGAAAAAGGGCTATACCCGGACCTTTAGTTTCTCCTTTAATTTTGCCCGCAGGTAGCTCTTGTAGAACTCCTTCTTCTTCAGCGGTGATCCTGCCGCGGTCCCTAGCGCTTCCAGCTCGGTCTTCCGGCCGTGTTTGATGAACCATTCGTTCTCGCCCTTCCAGTACTCGTCCTGCATGTAGGGCAGCGACAGGTTGTTCTGTGCCCGCAGCAGGTCGTTCTTAGACAGGGGTTCCTGCACGCTCTTCCAGACGTCCTTCAGCCAGGTGTCGACGTCTTTCGACTCGATGCCTATGAAGGCGGCCTTCGAGGCGTGGAGCCCTGAAAGGTGGGCGGCGCTGATGCTGCCGCTCATGACAGACTTGGCGATCATGCCGGACCACGGCGAAAGGTCAGTCAGGACGCCGATCGGCATGCCTTTCTCGGAGAGCAGCTTGATCAGCGCCCGACAGCCTCGGGCAGGCTGGCCTCCGAGGTGTATCAGGCCAATGTTCAGCTCGTCTGCGACCTTCAGCTTTTTCAAGTCCATGAACACGCCCGTCTTCTCTATGGGCACCACGGCCTTGACGTCGTACTTTTTGATCTCCCACTGCCCGGCAAGGCCAGTGATGCTCTGTTCCCGCTCCTTGCAGGAGAAATCCTTGCCCTCCTCGTCGATGATGGAGATGTCGCCATATATCAGGCCCTTCGGGTCGGCGATGACGTTCAGGTTCTCCCGCTGCATCCGGATGATCCTCTCCAGCGAATCGATGAGCCGGTCGCTCTCTCCCTGCCCGTTCAGATCCATCCATGGGTACTTCTGGAACTGGTTCTTCAGCATATAGTAGCAGTCCCTTTTGGTGGAGACTGAGTTGGCCGCTACAGTCTCGATCACGTGGTTGACGAGGAACTGCAGCTTCGCGATGCCGGCCGCCTGGTCGATGTTCGCGGTGCTCATCGCCGACGTCTCGCCCGAAGCACTGTAACCGTCGACATCATCGTATTCGACCGATGAGCGGTCGACCTTCAGGGCTTTAAACGTGTAAGGGAGCGCGTTCTCCACCCGTACCATCGCGCCGAGACAGTATGCTGCCAGTACCATGATCGACGTCTCCTGGCCGCGTGTCAGGCGCCGGTCCTTCAGGATGTCGTGTGCCATGGCCATAGTCGAGCTATCCTGTTTCTGCCAGGCGAGCATCTTCACGAAGTCCTGTCGTTTCGCAGACGACGCGAGATCGAAGATGACTTCGAACTCGTCGGCCAGCGCCGCATCCTCTATCTGCTGGTATAGCGTGTTGTTTTTGGTAATTGACCTGGTGGCTGCCATAGCATCCTCTCAGCGCGCGATGGCCAGCGCAGGTTTCCTGACGGATTCCCTGGCCGGCACGATAAGCGGCTTCTCCATGATGAAATCCTTCACTGTCTTCTGCACTACCTTCTTCGCTGCATTCTTTTTCTCTTCTTTCACAGGTGCGACGTCCTCCCCCTTCGTTTCCGCCGCCTCTCGGGGCGCCTTCTCATTCGCGCTCGTCCGGGCGGTCGGTTTCACTTTCACTTTCACGGCCTGCTCCAGAGCGAAGACGTCCAGGCCATATTCTTCCCGGACCTCGGCCACAACCTGTTCGAAGCCGAAGGCTGCGGCATAGCCAGGGCCGGCTACTTTGCGTCCGGCGTAGCGGTTCAGCTCCCGCAGGAGCAGCGAGTGGATGATCGCCTTCCGCTTTCCCATGACGGCCCGCTCCTCGCTCCGCTTGATGCTGCGGATGTGCTTCGAGATCTTCCGGCCGCACTCCTGGATGGCGAGGCGGATCTCTTCGTAGTACTCATCCACGTACTTGATCGCTTCCTTGCTCTCGCTCGTATAGGGGATGTTCACGCCCGCCACGTGGACGAACAGGTGGCTGCGAGTCTCTGGAGCGATCTCGTATCGGGCCAATCCTGCATCCCGCGCCGCCTTGACGGTGACGTCGCCCGATTCGCTGAACAACAGCGGCACCCGGTTGACGAATCGATGAACATAGACGCCGGTCACCGGATCGACGGATGACTCGCCGACGCCGGCAAGGTCTGCCTTGCAGTCGTAGGCGATGATCACCTCGACCAGAAACGGCTGGCCACGCATGGCACGTGGCTTACGGGTGACAGCCTCGATGAACGCAGGCTCCAGCCGGCTCACCACGCCCTGTACTAAGGTTTGCTCGCCCACGGGCGATAGGCATTCGGGAGACGGCGGCGCGGTCTCGACCGTGCACATGGCGTCGGCCAGCGCCGTCAGCTCGTCCTTCGACAGCTCGGAAGGCTTCTTGCCCGCGTTGACAGAGCCCTTGCAGACGCCCCATATCGCCTTGACCGTATCCGATCTGACCCTGTCGAACTCTCCCTTCAGGAAATCGGCTATCCGCTCGTACCTGGTGCGGGACGCCATCCTTTTGAGGAGATCATAGTCTACGCCCGACGGGTGAGGCTTCGTCTCGACGGGCCGGGCGGGCATGACGTCGGTCCGACGTGGTATTTCCAGCCGGTCCTTCTCGTTCAGTCCGTCGTAATGCAGGGACAGGTGAGGATTGATCGCGGCGGTCAGCTCGAGATATTCCATGATCCTCGACGAATACTGGGCTTCCAGGATCACCGAAATTTCCACGCCTCGCCATCCGTCCGCTTTCTCTTTGTCAGCGCGATGCACCTTTGCGTTGTTTTTGTCGACGTCCACCGACAGCTCGAAAACATGGGTGGCCTTTCCGTCAGTGGACGTCTTCACCAGCGCGTGCTCGCCGGTCTTGACCTGCGAAATGAGAACCACTGCGGACACGCCGATGCCCTGCTGGCCCCGGGACTGGCACCGCACGCCGAACTTGCTGCCGTACAGCAGCTTTCCGAAGACGAGGGGGACGTTCCGGGGAACGATGCCCGGGCCGTTGTCCCGGACAGTGAGCTTATATCGCTTGAGCCGGCCCCGGTCGTCCAGGCTCTTCAGGTCGATCCAGACTTCGGGCAAAATGCCTGCTGACTCGCAGGCATCCAGTGAGTTGGTGAGGATCTCGTGGATAGACATCGGTATCATTTTCACCGAGCTTTCAAAGCCGACGAGGTGAGGGTTGGTAGCGATGAACTCTGAAAAGGAGATTTCCTTCATCTGCTTAGCTAATTCGCGGGCCGTCGTTCGTTTTTTCTCTACCATAGCTGTGCATCTCTATGTTATCGGGGCATATTACCACTTTGTTAGTGCAATCTGAAAGTAATGTTGGGTGGTAAAGCAGAAGGGAATGCCGTGCGTTTACAAAGGACCGCTGCCGGGCGGCCTCGCGCGCGTGCATGTGAGCAAGAGGCGGGCACGCGACGGGTTCGCGAGATGGCTGAAAAATGGTTTGCCTGCCATTAGGCGATTAAAAGCGACAGAATAGAAAAGAAATACCCGGCAAAGCCGGGCGTTTTGACAAATACATTCAAATCAGAGCTTCGCGCTCTTCGCCACGGCCGCGCCGAGCTTCGGGTCGGCTTTTTTGAGGTTTTCGATCACTCGCTTCGCGATCTTCTTATCGATGGCCCGCATGTCCGCAGCCAGATTGTCGACAAGGTGTTCCTGGTCCTTCTTGCTCAAAGACCGATACCTCTCTCCGGCCTGCTGGAAGTCATTGGTAAGGCTGATCTTCTGCCTGACCGCTTCGCCGTCTGTCGGGCTGGAATACTCCGCGCCGGATGCAGGGGCCTCTTTCAGGCCGCCTTTCAGGGTGCTCGGCTCATAGTTCACGTTGCCGCTGAACGACCCGAGCTGCATAGGCCCGTCCCGCTGGTTGTTGCTGACGGGCACTTTCGGCCGGTTAACCTCCAGCTGCAGGTAGTTCGGGCCCAGGCGGTGGCGCTGGGTGTCCGCATAGGCGAACAGCCTTCCCTGGAGAAGCTTGTCAGCCGAAGGCTCGATGCCCGGGATGAAACTGGCGGGACAGAACGCCGCCTGCTCGATCTCGGCGAAGAAGTTCTGTGGGTTGCGGTCCAGCACCATCTTGCCCACGGGCTTCAGCGGGAATTTGTCCTCTGGCCATGTCTTGGTCGGGTCCAGGGGGTCGAAGTCCTGCTTCAGTTCGTCCTCGATCGGCATCAGCTGTACCATCAGATCGAACTCGACCTTCTCGCCTTTTGCAATGGCGTCCCACAGGTCGCGCGTCAGGTAGTCCGGGTCAGTGCCGGCCAGGCGGGTCGCCTCGTGGCGGTCGAAGTTTTTCACGCCGAGCTTTGGCTTCCAGTGGTATTTCACGTAGACAGCCTTTCCTTTCGCATTCTCCCAGACATAGGTGTTGACCCCGAAGCCCTCCATCATCCGGTAGCTCTTCGGGGTGCCACGAT
>JAEZKS010000085.1 GCA_023436075.1 Methanobacteriota archaeon | reverse complement strand
CTCAGAGGACGACACAGAGGGCGTATAAAATATGGCTCATGCAAGCCGGTCTTTTAAAAAATTCCTCTGTGATACCTCTGTGCCCTCTGTGATCTCTGTGTTGAAGCTCGGTGACCTCTCGTAACCTCCGAGACCTCTAAGATGGTGAAGTTCGGTGCCTTCGTAACCTCTGGAGTCTCTTCGGAAGGGAGAAGTTATGGCAGGTAAGATCAAGGTCAACATCATCGGCTCTGCTGTCTCAGTTTTCTCCAGCAGGTCCTACGAGATCAATGCCCGGCCGGGAATGACGCTGCGTGATCTGTTGACTGAGCTGGCCAGGGACTCCGGTCCCGATTTCAAGGAGAAAGTCTACGACCCGCAGACAGGCAAAATGAACGAGCACATTTCGGTATTCGTAGGCCCGAGAGAGGCCCGGTCGCTTCACGGGCCGGAAACTCCGCTGCATCCCGGCGAGGTGGTGACGATCATGCCTCCCATGGCAGGCGGCTGCCGGAACGAGCGGTCCGGGCGTTGTTGAAAAGAGTGATACCTTCGACGAGGGTCGTTTTAAAATTTGATCACCTTTAAAGAAACCGAGAGTAAAAATGGTTTGGTCGATATCATGAAAATTGGCGTCATGCACTGGGCTTTCCCTCCGGTAGTAGGCGGTGTAGAGTCACACCTCATCTACCTCTACGAAGAGCTGGCTAACAGGGGCCACAAGATCTCGCTACTGACTTCGCCCCACCCGGCGCGTGACGATAGTTCTGTCGGCTGGATCAAGATCACGTCGGACGATCACATGAGCCTGCCGTACCTACAGCAGGCGCCGGCTTCGGGACGCTATGAGAAAGTGTACGAGATGATGGAGCGCTTCATTCTCGAAGAGAACCCGGAGATCATCCACGCGCATAACTTCCATTATTTCTTCGCCGATCATGCGGAGTGCCTGGACGAGCTGTCGAAGAAATACGGCATCCCTATCGTACTGACTATCCACAACTACTGGGAAGATGACCTGTGCAGGCACCTGATGAGAGACGTCCAATGGGACAAGATCGTAGCGGTCAGCTATCACATGAAGAGTCCGTGCATCTTCGACTCGCGGCTCTCGCCGGACCAGGTAGAGGTCCATTACCATGGGGTCGACCTCAACAAATACGCCCCCGTAGCAGACCGGGAAGATGCGAAGGAAAAGTTCGGTCTTGCCGGCAAGAAGGTGGTATTCCACCCCGCCCGGGCCTGCAAATCGAAAGGCACGCTGCACAGCATCGAGGCGGTCTCGAAGCTCATGGAGAAGCACAGGGACATCTGCCTGATCATCAGCGGCAACGGCGATTCCGTGGATTTCGAGAACGAGCGTCCGGCGTTCCGGGCCTGCATCAAATCGATGATCAGTGACCTGGCGGTCGGCGACAACATCCTGTTCATCGCGGCGAGCGGAAACGAGATGCCACAATACATGCAGGCGTCGGACGTCATCCTGTACCCGACGATTATGCCGCAGGGCGAGGCGTTCGGCATCGGGCCCGTGGAGGGCATGGCCTGCGGCAAGCCGGTCATCGTGACCAGGAGCGGCGGGCTCGTCGAGAGCACTCAGCACGGCATCAACGGCATCGTGCTGGATCCGGACACCGATAAGCTGACGGACGAGCTGGCCAGCAGCATCGGCCTGTTGCTCTGCAACCCGGAGCTTGCCGCGTATTACGGCAGCAACGGCCGGGAGCTGGCTATCGAACGCTTCGACTCGAAGAAGATGGCGCTGAAGATGGAGGATCTGTACCACCGGCTCGTCAACGCCAGCATCGTAGAGCGGGTCGACAGGATGGACTCGGTGATCAAGCCCGGGACAGGCAAGGGCGGCATCGGGGCGGACTTCGCGGACCGGTCGAAAACGTAGAAAACGTAGAAAAAGTAGACCTCTGGGTTATCCGGGGACGCCCGACATGAACGAGACGATCGTCATCAACGAGGGAACGACCTTCATGGTCACGGACAGCCTGGGCAACGTGCCCAGGGGTTCGCCACTGGGCCTGTTCAGGTCTGACACTCGCTACCTGAACAAGTACGTTCTCCGGATCAACGGCCGGGACATGATCCCGCTGAGCTTTACCCGCCGCGGGTACATCGCCAACATCTCGCTGACCAATCCAGAACTGAAGGGATCTGAGAATCACGAGATTCCCGAGGGGACATTGCACATCCTCCGGACCATGTTCATCAGCACCAACTTTTATGAGAAGCTGTTCGTCAAGAACACGAACAGCTTTCCCGTGCGGCTGAAGATGGCGCTGTCATACGATACGGACTTCCGCGACATCTTCGAGGTGAAAGGCGAAGCCAAGGCGAGACGGGGACTGCGAGCGATCATCGAGGGCGACGAGGGCAAGAACATCATCCTCCGCTACGAGGGACTGGACAACGTGATCCGGCGCACGGAGTTCTACTTCAAGCCGTTGCCGGACATTTACTGGGACACGGCAGTCTTCGACGTGGAGGTCGCGCCGTACGAGACAAGAGAGATCGACATCGAGGTGGTGATGACGCTCGGCGGCGTCCCGGTGATGCGGCAGGAGTATGGCGCCGCCAAGAAAGAGATCGAGCAGTCCTACGACCAGTGGATGCGCGGCCTGACCCAGATATCGACCGATAGCGACGTCATGAACAGCGTCATAGAGACCTGCATCCTGGACCTTCGATCGCTGATCATCAACACGAAGAAAGGCCTGCTGGTGCCAGCGGCCGGCATCCCGTGGTATGACACCATCTTCGGGCGGGACAGCCTCATTACGAGCCTCCAGACGCTCATTTTAAACCCGACGCTGTCACAATCGACGCTCCGGTTCCTGACCATCTACCAGGGCAACAAAGTGGACACCTGGACTGACGAGCAGCCGGGAAAGATCCTGCACGAGATACGGGAAGGCGAGCTGGCGAACCTGCACCACATCCCGCACACCCCGTATTACGGGACGATCGACGCTACGCTGCTGTACCTGATCCTGATGTCCGAGTCAAACCGATGGCTCGGCGACCGGCAGTTCCTCGCAGACATGAAGGCCGGCGCAGAGTCAGCAGCCCGGTGGATCGGTGACTATGGCGACCTCGACAAGGACGGGTTCGTGGAATACATCCGCCTGTCCGAGAAGCTGGGCCTGGTCAACCAGGGCTGGAAAGATTCTCATGACTCCATCGTGTTCGGCGACGGCAGCCTCGCCCAGCCGCCGATCGCGCTCTCAGAGGTGCAGGGATATGCGTACGATGCGAGGCTTCGCTTCGCCGAGATGTACCCGGATCTGGACATCTCCTCTCGCCTGCGATCGGAATCGCCGGGACTCAAGGATAAGTTCGACAGGTCGTTCTGGATGAACAAGCATGGATTTTATGCGGAAGCGCTGGACCGGGACAAGCGGCAGGTCGATTCGATCACATCGAACCCGGGGCATTGTTTCTGGTCGGGACTCATCGACAAGGGACGGGCGGAGAGCGTGGCGAAGAGGCTCATGGAGCCGGAAATGTTTTCAGGATGGGGCATCCGGACGCTGGCTACCAACGAAAAAGCTTATGATCCGCAAAGCTATCACGACGGCTCCATCTGGCCCCACGATAACTCGATCATCGCATGGGGCCTGAAGAACTATGGTTTCGCCGACGAGGCTAATCGGATCATTACTTCTCTAATCGACGCCAGCAAACATTTCGACTACCGGCTGCCCGAGCTTTTCTGCGGGTACCCACGCGAGCCCGATAAGCCGCCAATCATCTACCATTCGACATGCAGTCCGCAGGCATGGGCTTCGGGCAGCATCATCCTGTTTATCCAGACTATGCTGGGACTCTACCCGGACGCTCCGGGCGGCGTCCTGTACGTCAACCCGACACTGCCCGAATGGCTCAACTACGTTACCGTGAAAAACCTGCGCGTCGGGAGCCAGAGCATCAACCTCGAATTCCGACGCATGGGGTAAAAGACGACCTGGGACGTGATCGGAAGCAGGGGCAACATACGCGTGGAAGGACTCTGATCACATACGAAGCCTGCGGACGACCGCTCGCGCGCGTGACCGCGACGGAGGTCGCTCATATCCCGACGGAGGTCGCTCATATCCCGACGGAGGTCGCTCACGTCTCGACAGAGGTCGCTCATGTTTAGAACACCGGACATGGCATATACGTCGATTGCCCTGGCCCGGACTTTCGTATTAACAGCGCATGATTCCGGACTATTTACGGTAAATCGTTTTATCCTGGCGCGTCGAACCTTGTGATCGGGTAGCAATAAGGAGGAGGGTAAATCGATGAGCTATGCGAGGGTATTTGAGCTTCTGCCGTTTTTTGCGCTAGCCACTATAGCGGCGATCGTGGCTTCGACCACGCTGGCGGCGGCAGGCTTCGCTTTTCCAGACCTGCTCGGCCAATGGTCATTCGGCGGCACGGACGCTGACTGGCAGCCGGGCACCACGACGACCGTGACGAACGCATACATGCCGTTAGGCGACATGACAGCTCCGACAGGCTTCGACATGCCATTCGACGGCTTCAACATGTTCCGATCGCCTGTGACGTCAACACAGAAGTATACGCAGACTGTCACGACACCAGACGGCCCGCAGACAAGGATCGTAGACCAGGCGTTCGATGGAACGACCGGGCAGCGAACCACGACGGTCACGAACATTTAATCGCCGAGGGGTTAAAGGATGCAAAGGTCACAATTGCCAGGGGTAGCGTGACATTTAGCCCGAACTCTGTAAATTTCTTTTCAATACCATTTTCAGCGGTTTCGCACCTGTGACCATTTTTCATCCCTTATATCTTCGTTTTCATGAGCCGCCAGAGCCGTTGTTCCGCTGATACATGTTATGAAAAATCATATTCTAACTATACATATCTCGAAAATTCATATTCCGGAGGCACACGTTTCGATAAAATATATCCTGACGGCACATAACGGAGAAAGAACGTTTACAGGCATACTGCGACTGCCTGTCGAACGATCTTCGGCCCGTGGGCCCGTTAAACATTAAAATATAACAATAAAATATAAAAATACCCGCGCCAATGTATTTCTTGCAGGGATGGGATTGGTTGTGCGGAGGAACGTGATGCTGTGCGTGAACCCCCTCCGGGGCCGCCGGCTTCACACCCTCATGCTCATGACCTGACCCTCACCTTATCCATTACCCTCCCCATCACCCGCGTGGTGGTGGCTACTAATGCGGCGGCGTATTTACCCGCGCCGCCGCACTACCCTCAACAAACAACAAAACCCTCAACAGATAAGCAAAAACGTCTACCCTCAACAAAAAACGACTACCCTCAATAAACCATCACTCCAGCAAAAAACGTCTACCCTCTTAAAAACTAATTTTTCATTTTCATGATGGACATCGGAACCGTTTCCAGGAAACCTGGCCGATAATTAAATGCAGCGAACCAGTTTGCTCAGGCGCATGTCCGCATGCGGGCGGCCATCGCCTGCCGAGAACATATCATTTGACGTGCAGGCTGCTGCGCCCTTTCGCGAGTTGGCGAGTCCCATATTTCCATATATCCTTTCAACCAGGACGATTGCGGAAATGGTACGTATATACGAATCATTTAAATAATAGTACGTAACTACGTACTATCATGGACGAGCGCATGGTACTCCTCAGGAGACAGATGTCCCTAGTGCAGGTATCGATGAACCGGGCTTTCGGCTTCGACCTGGGAAAGAAAGGGGACCTGTCGCAAGTCGGGGCCTTCATTCTCTACCAGTGCCACTTCTACCGGCTGCGGATGAAAGACCTCGCTGCCGCGAATAAGGTCTCCAAGAGCACGATGACCCAGTACGTTGACATCCTGGAGAAAAAGGGTTACGTTAGGCGTGTGCGTGGGGAAAAGGACCGGCGAGACATCTACATCGAGCCGACCGATAAAGCGAAGGCCTGGGTTGCAGAGACGGAGAAGAAGATCTTCACCCATGTTGCCACCTGCCTGGCCCGGCTGACACAGGAAGAGCAAGCGCAATTCATCCCATTGTTCGATAAGTTCGTGGGAGACCCGGGTTCGGGCTCGTACGATCGGCTGTTCGAGCAGGCGATCAAAAACGACTTCAAGCCTGGCAAAGGCGAAAGCGACCTGAAGGCATTGAAGAAAAACAACATCTTGTTAAGAAGGGAAAACAATGAGTGAACAAGTAACAGTGAAACCTGATTACGGTAACTGGGTTTCGAAGAGACTGATCTACATCTTCGGCGTGGCGGGCCTGGTGCTGCTGGCAGCATCTTACCTGTTCCTGCCGCTGGCAATACTGGCACTGCTATCGCTGGTCTCAGCGGGCTATTTCATCTATGCCCGGCGGGCATTTTCGTACCGGGGAGGAAACGTACAAGGCCGCATCGTCGACCTGGTGCTGGATCACCTGGAATGGGACGGCAAAGGGCATGCGCTGGACATCGGCTGTGGCAACGGGGCGCTCGTCGTCAAGCTGGCGCACAAATATCCGGATGCCCGCGCAACAGGAATAGACTACTGGGGCGGTAACTGGGAATACTCGAAAAGCACGTGCGAGACCAATGCCAGGCTCGAAGGCATCGGCGATCGCGTGGCCTTCCAGAAAGCCTCTGCTTCGGCGCTTCCATTCACGGACGGGCAGTTCGACGCTGTCGTCAGCAACCTGACATTCCACGAAGTCAAGGATGCTAAGGACAAACGGGAAGTCATCAGAGAGGCGTTGCGCGTGGTGAAGAAAGGCGGCAAGTTCACCTTCCAGGACCTGTTCCTGATGAAGCCGACCTACGGCGATCCTGAAGATCTGGTCAGTACCATCGAGAGTTGGGGCATCGGAAAGGTGGAGTTCATCGACACCCACGATTCGCCATTCATCCCCGAGCCGCTGAAGCTGGCGTTCATGGTGGGCACCATCGGCATCATCGCAGGGGAAAAGTAGGTCCGGTTGCCCGGAGAAACAGCTATATATCCGGGCACGCCAATCCTGATCTCTGTCATGTCGAGAGAACTATCCGAGGTCGATTGGGCTATACTGGGAAAGCTCGTGCCTGAGTTGTGCGGCGAAGACGGCACCTGCAAATCATCGAACCGTAAGTACAGGTCGATCCTGCCGCCAGTATCCATGCATTATGCTAAGTCGAAAGAGGACTTTCGGCAGCGCGTCGAGCGGCTGACCGACGAGGAGCTGGACTACCTGCTCTGCCTGACAGAGAATGGCGAGGAGAGCCTGACCTGCATCCGGCCTGAGCACAAGGAAGAGTTCATCGACATGGTCGGGAAACGCGTGTCACCCGAACGCGCGCGAAAGCTACAGAAGTTCATTGATTTCTTAGAGACCATGGGTTAATACTCTGGGGATTTTGACTCGTTTCGGCACTTGTCGTACGATCTTCCCGCCAAGGGCGCCAAGGACGGAAGGACGCCAAGATTTTTTAACAAGAGATACGTGTGACATATTTTTATTGTTATCTTGGCGTGCTTGAAGTCCTTGGCGCCCTTGGCGGGAATATAGTCTACGCATGTCGAAACAAAGCGTCTGCTCATGCTATCGCTTTTATTTTATTTAGCAGCAAAACAGCGTCTTCCGCCTTCAGGCTGAGCGGCTTATCGCGAATGTATTCGAGCAGCCCTGCCGCCTTTTCACGAGACAGGATATCGGCTTCGACCGCCCGACCAACAATGAATGGATAGGTCCTTTCGGGGTAAAAGAGCCGGCCCGCCATCTCGATCAGATCTTGCCGTTCTTTCGTCGTCAGGATGCCGTCGTTCTCGGCGGCCTTGAGCTGATACCGTACGTTGACCAGCGGCTCGGCGATCTGCTCGCCGGTGACCGGGTTGAAGGTGACCGCGACCTCGTCATCTTTCACGATGCGCCCGGAGTAGTAGCACTCGTACACCCGGCCTACGCCGATCATCCCGAACTCCGTAAGCTCTGAGGCGCGGAGTGCGCCCATGCTGGAGCTGCCGTAGACCTTGATGCCCTTCTTCATGACGGCGATGATCTCCTTGTGGGCCACTGCTGTCTCGCTGTAGAACACGCCGTCGATGATGCCGACGACCTTCGTCCCTTTCGGCAAGTGGTCGAGATCGCCACGGACGATGGGGTCCCGATAATCAGCATCAGGGAGAATTGCCTTTGCCTTCTCACGGGAGAGGCTCGGACCGGTATAGATGACGATCATTTCCCGGTCCTACGCGGCAGGGGCGATGCCGTCGCGACGCGTTTTGCGGAAGCATTCTTGCATCGTGGCCCGATACGTTCACGGTCGATAGCGTACATCTCGAGACCTGGCACGGTAACACGGACGACTGGCACGCCGATCTTCCGGGTCAGGTCGGTGACGATGACCCTGTCAGCGATCTTCTTCGCCTTGATCTGCTTAATAGACTTCTCGATGTCGCACTTGTGAGAATTTGTCGAGATATCGGGCAGGTCTTTCACGGCGACTTTATCGTCTGTCTCTGCATACCAGTGCTTGTTGAGCCGCTTCATGCGCTCATAGCCGATGGTGCGCGTGACGCGCTCGCGATCGGTATCCTCGCGGCCGCCGTGAATTTGCGTCGCCCGGCTCTGCGCGACCTCGGTGAGTGCGCGCAGCACGGCGATCCTGGCATCGAGGTGAGTGCCGACGCCGATGACCAGCAGCGCGGGGTCCAGCAAGTCGAGATCGTCAGCCGCAGCCAGTACGGTGGGGATGCCCGTGTCCGTCGGCAGGTACCAGAGCTTGACGGCGACGTTGGCCTTACCGAACTTCTCGTACATCTCGAAAACCAGCCCGTCGTCCTCATTGACGACGATCGCCCGGCCCGGGTCACGGGTGACCTCGGCCAGCGACAGGGCATCGCGTTCCACGACTTCCATGAGCCCGTGGAAGATGGCCTCCTCCAGGGTGTTGCCTGATGCCAGACCGTTGGTGTTGCTGCGGAACAGTCTGCCGACGGTGCCCGGGTATGGATGGTAGACGGCGTTACATGGCAGCTGTACTTCCTCGTCGTGCAGGAGATCGTAGCCCTTGGACCACTCGAGACGTACGCCAGGCAGCAGCACGCCGGGCAGGATCAGGCTCTGCGGTGGCACGGCGCTCGACTTGTCGGCGATCTCCTTGAAAGTACCTGTTACGGTCTTCTTTTTGTCTGCAGGCTGCATCTCGGAGGAATACCGCTCGATGGACTCCATGATCACCGACACCCGCGCCTCGATGGGTGTCGCGCCCTTGCCGGCGTACACCGAAATAGCGCCCTGCTGCGAGCCCGGCCGAATGGCCGAGTATACCGGGATGCCGAGCCGGTCCAGTCCTGAGATCTCAGCGACCCTGGTGACCCCGATGTCCGGCAGGAGCTTCTCGACGCGTTTCATCGTCTCTTCCGGCGACACCACCCGGTGCGTGTCCTTCGTGTAGAGCTTGGGCGTCTCCTTGAGCGTTATCTTCATGCAATCACCTGATCGGCATAGCGAGCCTGCTTTTGTCACAACTAATAGGCCGTTACACGTTTAAAACGTTATCGAGAATAGGAGGCTCCAGAGGTTTGCAGGAGGACGCAGAGGTTTTTCACCACAGGGGACACAACGGGCACAGAGGGGCACAGAGGACTGTTTAACTAAAAGGCTTCATATAGCCAAATTCTTCTGAAAAACTCTGTGTGCCTCTGTGTCCTCTGTGTCCCCTGTGGTGAAAATCCTCTGTGCCCTCAAAAACCTCTGAGACCTTGACGTCAAGTTTATTACCTTCGCGGTCGATTTTTCTATCGGAGGCAAACATGGAAGCCAGCGAACCGATCGTCGCGAATGATCTTTACGGCCACCCGATCAAGGTAGGAACAGTCGTCCGCTACGTCACGACCCGGACTCTGGGCAAGGTCATCGACCTGAAAGTCGAGGATGGAAAGACATGGGCCCAGATCGATTCTACCGATCTCTACTATGATACGCACTATCTCACGGTCACCGATGCCCGCGCCGCGTCTGATGAAGACGAGGAAAGCGTGAAGGTCGACCTGGCCGACGTCGAGAAAAAAATCAAGGACATGGAAGATGCCCTGAAAGTGGAAGACGTGCGGCTGGATCAGAGCTGCGAAGGCGGCGGATAAAGCACTTTAACACGCCGGGCGGTCGCTGCCACTCGCGCGCGACCGCTGCGAAGGCAGCTCATGTAAACTGCGAAGACAGCTCATGTTAAGATGACATGAGCAGGGCTGCGACGATTGCACAGCCCTGCAGGCGATTTTTAGGACTTTCTACTACTTAGCCCACGCCTTTAGCCGCTTGTAGAATTCCTTGCCAACCTTTTCGATGGTCTTTCTGTCGCCACGGAAGACGAGCAGTTCCCGCTGGATGTCGCTGACGCCGATGGGCACGTAGTGGTCGTTTCTCTGGGCCACTTCGAGGTTGTATTCCCTCGCCATGCCGAGGACGAGCTTACGCGGGGTGCCGGGCGGGATGATCATGTCGAATTTGCCCGGGATGAGCGGATGATCCTTGGTGTTGTCATACTTGATGCCGAGGGCTTCTTCTACGGACTTAAGGTCAATGTCCCGCTGTGCAACGAGGCTTGCAATGGGGTCTCCGCCATCCTTTTTCATCTTCGGTTTCGCTGAAGCGGCCTTAGCCGGGGCTGCTTTCGCGGTGACCTTCTTTGCTGCGGCCTTAACAGTGGTCGCTTTCTTCACTGTCTTCGTTACGGCGGGTTTCTTCGCAACGGGTTTTTTTGCCGCGGGTTTTACCGCCTTTGCAACAGGCTTCTTTGCCGCGGGTTTTACCGCCTTTGCAACAGGCTTCTTTGCCGCAGGCTTTGCTGCTGCCTTCTTTGCGACAGGCTTCTTCACGACAGGCTTCTTCACGGCTTTTGCCGAAGCAGCCTTTGCTGCGGGCTTTTTCGTTGTAGTCGATGATTTCTTCGATGATTTCTTGGTAGCGGGTATGTTAACACTTCCTGTGAGAGATTAATTAAAACACGATTATTCAGTCTTCGGTGTGCCGATCGGCTTTCGTCGCCCCGTGCGTGGAGTCCGGGCTGTCGCCCTGTAGCTTGCGAATGATCCGCTTTATAGTGCCTTTTTTCTTGCGAGAAGCGGATGTCGGCAGGGATTCCTCGTCGCTGACGGGCTCCTGCATTTTCTCGCTAGTCAGATCCCGGGAGTAATTTTCACGTATCCGTACGACCTCATCGGGCACGCCTTTGATGCGGATGACGAGGGCGCCCATGGCGGAGTCGTAGAACGGGAATATGACCTCTTGATCATCATTGGTCTCTTCAACGGCGACTGGTATGTACTCCTTGCCTATCGGCACCAGGCCCAGCACCTTGTAGCCGGGCTCGAAATAGTATGTTTCCGGGTACTTTTCCCGGATGTACTTCTCGCACTCTTTCAGGGTCCGGAAATGCGAGAGAATGTCATATTTGAAGTTCCGCAGCGATACGTCCATCGGACAGGTGATAGCCACGGCCTGCTTTTTGCCACCTGCGCCGGTCCATTGCTTTAGCGTGAGCGATTTGGAGTAGCTCGAGCGGATTCGCTGCACCTCTTCGGACACATCAGGGAACCGCAACACGAAAGTGCCCATGCAGGGTTTCGTATACGGGAAGATGAGCGAGGTGCCGGCCTCATCGATGGCGATGGGCACGGCGGTGTCGCCGAGAAGCCGCAGGCCGAGCACCCGGAAGCCGGGCTCGAAATAGTAGACCTCCCAGTATTTCCCGCGGATGAACTCGTCCGCCTGCTCGTAGGTGATATGCTGGAGTTCCACGTTGTAATCGTAATCGTTAAGGCAGGGCATTGATCGATATCCTCGCTATGTCTTCACTTGTTCTGTAGTTTCATGCGCTGGGCCATGATGCACTTTCCGCCCCGCTGGCCACCGAAGGGCACTTTGGGCGTGCCGAAAGAGTTCATGCAGCGGGCCATGACCGCGGCACCGCGGGCCAGGCCATCGTCACAGAACACCACGTTGTTCACGGCGCCGTCCTTGTAGATGCCCAGCTTTTCGATCTTCTCGACGATCAGGTACGGCTTGTTGCCGGTGATGCCGGCACGGCCGGTGACGCCGATGGCGGTCTTCTCTGTGACGATCTTATGGTCTACCGCAGTCTTGATCAGGCGCTCGGCGATCCTCGCGCTCACTTCGTCGAGCACGGCGAGCATGGTCTTTACACCATGCTTTTCGTACACGTCGGCGCCGACCTCGTGGAGCTTCGGCAGGTCCTTGCCGTTCTCGCCCACCTCGCAGCCGACGAGCATGACGCCGTTGTTCTTTGCGGCCGCCGGGTTCACAGGCACACTGCCATACCACTTGCGTCCGTCGGGCACGACCTCGATCTGGATGAGCTCGTGAGCCCATTTCGAATAGTGGTCGATGACCTTGTCCTTCATGACCTCGGTCATCACGCCGTGCTTGATCTTCCCGGTGACGTCGAGCACGTTGCCGTATCTCGGATCGACCAGCGGCGATCCCCGAACGATAGCGTCGCAACAGGCTCCGGCCAGGCCACAGAAGCTGCCCACAGTCTTCGCATAGGGCTGTCCGTCGTTGGTGATCCTGCCTTTCAGCGTGGTGCCGAAATCGATGCTCAGGCAGGGATTACGGAAATCGACGCCGGACCACTTGGCCGCTTCCTTGATGCCGGCAGTGGCAAGCTCGGCCTCCATCTCGTTGGCGACGATCTCCAGCCCGGTAGTGCCGATAGGCGGCAGTGTGCTGGCGACCGCGCCGTCGAAGATGACCTTGTCCAGATACGAGTAAGGCCTGATCCGCTTCGGAATGTTCTCCTTGGTCATCGCCGGGCACATGTTCTTGGCCGGCACGCCTGCCTGAATACAGCCATCCGCCAGCGCGAGGATGAATTCACCCACATCATCAGGGCTGTCGAAGCCGGCGACCACGCCAGTAGATCGGACTACGAAATTCAGGTCCTCGACTATGGACAGGCCGACCGTCTCGTGTGCCTCGACAAGGCACTGCTTGACCATCTCGGCGACAGAATTGCGGGTCAGCTTCGCCCCGTCGAGCGTCTTGCCGAACACAGCTTCACCCGGCTTCGGAGGCCTGACGTCGCGAGACATCTTGACAGTCTTGTTGAGCAAATACGTCCTGCCAGTCTCGAGGTTCGTGGCCGTCAGGATGCACTTCGTCGTCGTGTTGCCCATTTCAACCGACGCAACGACGAAATAGTTCGTGGAATTAATGTCAGTCTTGACCTGCATGCCCGGGGAGCTTGTCGTAGGCACTAGCGACAAATAGGGACTCTCCGCAATGTGGGGCTTCGGGCCGATCTTTCTTAATAAAGGCTTTAGCTGCATCCTGTTCACCGGGTGATAATTATCGATTCTTTTTGCCCTGAGGCTATATATTTTATGTTTTGAAGATAAATAAAGCATTTGCCGATTTCAGTTTAAGAGCCCGAAGCACGGCAAAGATTTTTACACAACATTTTTAACCCTGTTTCGGCACGTGTCATACTTCTCGCTAAGGGCGCCAAGGTACGGGAAGTTCGCCAGGACGTTTACAGCGCGCCAGGCACGCCAAGGAGCCAAGCGCGCCAAGGACGATTATAGTCGTTCCTGGAAGGTTTTAAGTTCTGTCTTTGCCGGACGCGACGAACGCGGCGACAGTTAAAAAAGGTGTTGCTGTCATGTTTCAACGTCTCTGAGTTCCATGAAAATCATTCGTCTCTGCGATCTCTGCGCCTCCTCTGCGATCTCTGCGGGAATATCGTACATCGCGTTGCACTACAGTGTTGGCGACGTTGCCTTGTTTTAGGCTATGCGTCGAGTACCAGAGAACTGTTTTATTCCAGCAGAGCGCGCAGAGACGGTTATTGGATGAAAAAACGTGTCCGGAAACGTATGAAACCTTTCACTAACGACTATAAAACGGCTCTACGTATGTCTTTTTTCTAAAAAACTTGGCGACCTTGGCCCCTTGGCGTGCCTGGCGCGCTGTAAAAATCCTTGGCGTGCTTGAAGTTTTGACGGCCCTATCGAGGGCTCGGTTGTGCAGGAGCCCGAAACAAGGTCTGATACCATAAGCATACCCCGGAAAAACCGTCGATCAGCTCTGCCCATGCATATAAAACGCGCGCGAGCGGCCGCAGCCTCTCGAAATGCTGACAGGAATTGATTATGAGAAATTGATTATAGAAAAAGAAAAAATCGCTGGCAGTTGCCTGCCAGCTTCGTCCTTGTGCTTATACCAGCTTCTTGAGCGGGTGGATGTCCGTCGTGGTGGTGCCCAGGTCCCTGGCCGCCTCGGCGACGATGATGTCGTTCATGGCGACTGCGGGGAAGACTTCCACTGCGTGCTCGACCGGGCCGTACAGGCAGAAGTCGCAGCCGAGGGTGATGGCAACGAGGTTGCTGCCGATGTCCGACGGGATGTATGCGGCTTCCTTGCCGGGCTGCTTCTTGAACTTCTTCAGCCATGCCCATGCGGACGGGATGTTGTGGTAGCCGCCGCCCACGGGCTCTCCGAGCTGGGACTTGACAGCGAAGATGGACCGGTAGGTTGCACCGGAGCCGCTGCCCAGCGGGGTGGCCGCGACGTCGAGGAGGGGCCTGGTGATGCCCTTCTCGGTGGCGAGGGTGAGCATGCCCTTGGGCTGGCCCATGCCGCCCTTGGTGAACATCTCCATCCTGCCCTTCACCGACATGTCGACGGCGTTGAAGCCGAGGACGATGGCGGAGGTGAACTTCAGGGGCTTGATGGCCTCGAGCTCTTCCGGCTGTGCCGCCGCGTTGATCGAGTTGTAGATCACACGGTCGGATATGCCGATCTCGTCCGCCTTCTTGGCGCCAGCGACCCTGGCCGCCGCTACGGTGGAGTCGACGAGGAACGCATTCTTGCCGGCGTCCGCATACCAGGTGATGTACTTCTCGATTGCCTCGCCGGTGTCGGCAACGATCTGCAGAAAGATCGGGTTGCCGGTGATGTCCGACATCTCTTCCTGCTGTCTGACAAGCTTCTCTGCGCCATCCTTGTTGAACTCGCCCTTCTTACCGTCAATAAGGATGCTTTCCTTGTTGTAGAAGATAGAGCCGGCCAGCACGGTCGGGTACTCGCCCGGCTGTCCGCCTACCTTGGCCTTGGGGAACTCGTAAACTTTCTGTGCATTTGCATACTTAAACATTGATAATCATCTCCCTCAGATAATTCCTAATACGACTAACAGACTGTACGCCACGTAGATTAACGCTCCAAACAGGAAGCCGTACAATATTCCGACTTCTCTGCCCAGGTGTAATCCTTCGGACTGCTGGATCTCTGCCGCGACAAACTCGACCTTCTCTTCGATCAGGTCGACTTTCTTGATCGCTGCCGAGTAGTCCTTGGGGTCAACGTATGCCATTTAGATACCTCCGTTTCCGGGGCCCAGCAACATCAGCGGCACCACGATCATCAGGAACGCAAAGATTGCGCCGATGAGGAATCCAAGGACCTTGGTCGCGCCCACTGCAGAGGACAGCTTCTGGTTCCTCGAGATGAGCTGCGTCCGGTAGATGATGTCCGCAGTCAAGGGCGGGATCTCCTTGTCCGGCTTGGCTGCAGCGACGGTGAAAGTCGTTTCGCCGCCTGCTTCTTCTTCTTCGCCGATTGCTTTCTCCTTGATGGTAAGCAGCATCGGCTCGCCGGCAAACGCGCCCGGATCCTTCGCAACACAGTCCTTGATGGCCGCAGTAATCTTAGCC
>JAEZKS010000073.1 GCA_023436075.1 Methanobacteriota archaeon | reverse complement strand
GGTGTCCTTGATCTTTTCGAGGTCACCTTTCCAGAACACGTGCTGGTAAGGCACGACTCCGAAGATGTTGATGAGGCGCTTTTGCTTCGGCAGCGGTTCCAGATACTGGTCGATCGCGGCCTCGAAGAACTTCTCGTAACCATGGTACGTGTTACCTGCAAACCCCGAGGTGTTCACATAAATGAGAGGTGTCCTGTCATCTGTCTTCACCTTGAACTCCTTAACTACGGATTCGACATCGTCCCCGATCAGCGCTGGTACGCAGCCCGTAATGACCACGTACAGGTCGCCCTCCATCAGCTCGGTCGTCGACTGGATCAGCTTCCTGAGCCGGTTCTCCCCGCCGAATATGACGTCTTTCTCGACGAGCGAAGTACAGGGGGTGCTGGTGCCGCCCTGCCCGCCCGGAGCGCACTCGCCGGAAGTGTAGAACTGGCCGAATAGCTGGGCGATCCCGCAGCCTCCGCCGGAGTGCAGGATCGGCACCGTACCGTAGAGGGCTACTGCTGCCGAATATGCTCCGGCAAGCGAGCACGAGTACCTGGGCGCCTCCATTATTTCGAGGAACTCATCATCCGATATCTCTTCGTCCATGGCTAATCCATTCACCATACCCTCTCCGTCACGCATCTCTCTCCAGGTAATACAGTGGGTCCGGTTGCTTGAAATACCAGTCCTTATACCCGATCTCCGTATTGTGTACCATGGTCTTCTGCCACGAGTCGCTCTTCAGCCCCTGCAACAGGAAACTGCCATAAGCGACGGCGCCAGCATACGCCGTCTGCAGGCTCCACCTGAGGTTGTCGCACCTTACTGCATGGGTCCTCGTAGCTCCCTTTTTTCGCTTGTAGGCGCTACCCTGGAATGGGCAGGTAAGCGTGATGTCTGGATCGAGCATCTTCGTGATGTGCGCCTGCTCCGCAGCCTGGAACGTGTTCACCAGGATATTGAAGTCACCGACCTTACTCACCACTTTTTCCAGGTCATCAAGGATCAGGTTGTCGTAATCCTGCGAGAGGGCGGCAGAGGACTTGATGCCGAGCTCGTTGAAGTATGGCAATTGCGTAAGCAGTCGGCCCTGCCCGAGCGCGCCCAGCATTTCGATCTTCCGGCCGTTGCCTTTGAAGTTCTCGAGCTCTTTCCTGACAGCGTCCATCCTGGGGCCCCATTTCTTGTGCTCTTCCGCGATGACTATCTCGGCTTCCTTCTCCTTGCCGGTATATTCGGCGATCTTGCGGAGCCAGCCGTCGGTATTCTCGAAGCCGACCGGCGACGGGTACATAAAAAATGGTACGCCGTACTCCTGCTCCAGGCCCCGGGAAATATAGTCCGTATACGTGGGGCAAAGAGGAGCGGTCAGGGCAGCCTCGGACATTTTCTCGAGCTGCTGCACTGTGGCGAACTCGGGGACGAAGTTGGGCCGCAGCCCCATCCTGCCCAGTATCTTAGTGATCTCCACCCG
Source organism: Methanobacteriota archaeon (assembly GCA_023436075.1). Lineage (GTDB taxonomy): Archaea > Halobacteriota > Methanocellia > Methanocellales > Methanocellaceae > Methanocella_A. Next base: position 12,844 of record JAEZKS010000073.1, on the reverse strand, counting down.
ATCCTGCCAGGTGTAGGAGAGCATGCTGGCTATGTTGACCAGGTCGTCCTGCTTCTTCTCTGGCTTCTTGACCAGGTACTTAAGCACGCCATGCCAGAACGCATCATAGCCAGTCTGGACCAGGCGGGACCGGATGCCCTCGCAGTGGACGGGCACGATCTTCGCATTGATATGGGGCTGCATCCGGCTGGCGGCACCTTCCAGATCCTCGCCGATGATACCGGAAGCACAGGAGGTCAGGAGAAAGATCGCCCGGGGGCTATACCTGCGCTCTGCCAGCCTGATCGCCCGGCACAGCTTATCGCTGGCTCCATAGACCACGTCCTTGTCAGTTATGCCCGTGGTCAGCCAGTGCAGGTCGAAGTTCGGCCTTCCGTCAGCGACAGGTATGTTCCTGAACAGTTCCCTGTAACTGAGGGCCGAGGAGGAGCAGCCTACCGGCGCGTGGAAAATGATCACCGAATCACGTATCGTGCTGATACGGATGGAAAGGTAAAAATTCAGGGCGCACCCCGCGGACTGCTGGAAGTTACGCTCGCTCATCTTGAGCTTTCCGGTTTTTGCGTCTTTGATCAGCTGAGTGACAGGGCCGTAGTATACGTTGATACCGTTAGCCCGCTGCTCTCGGTTCGGACAGGTTGTCTCATTAAGGTTGATAGTCTTGTCCGCGATTTGAGTCTCGTCGGATACGTGACCTGCGTGTATGTTCTCACCTTCTGCTAATGCCTGGGCAATTATCGTTAAGTATTATTTTGAAGGGTCAGGATAAATAATGCAAGAAAAAAGCAAGAATGGGCACAAATAACACAAATATGTGCACAAGGGCCTTGCAATACCCGATTTTATTTGCGCATCCTCATCAGGCGATAGCACCATCGGTTACCTGACGCACTGGCAGCGCGGATTTCACCGTCCGGATAGTGCCCATGTGAAAACAGCTATTTTTCTCGATGACGATGCGGCAGCGGTCTGTACCCGAGGCTATCGAGTTCCGCAGGTCCATAGCCCTTTAAAGTGCTTACGATCTCACGATCTCCGTCCATGGCTATTCGTAGTCAGAGAAAAGATACCTGACGTTACTATCTAAAATGCCTGACCTCGGCTATATGAAAAGTAACATTCTTCTGGATAAGCCCCGGGAGGTATGAGAGTTCCTAAGTTCAGGCCAGGGCTTATCCAATTGTACGAATTCGTACATCAGCTATTATCGAGGCCCGGGTTAAAAAGGATTAATATTAAAGCATTGTTTGCCGGAAAGCTACTGAAAGAGTGGCATTCCTCTCTCTATTTTCCTGAATCATGAGTCGCTTCGGAAGAGTTCCGGGCAAAAATGTCCCCGTTGCGACCTTTAAATACTGATGGCCACAGAGAATGTATGGCAACCGTGACACACACCAGAATTTGCGATGGCGGGGGCGACTCGCTCCCGCCAGCGCCTCCTCCATAACCAGCTGCCATGCCTCCATAACAGTCCTTGCAGAAGGCGGGTCTTTTTTACATGCCCTGTGCGCTCGTTTTAGCTCACAGCAGCCTGTCTGGCTGCGGAGCCTGCGGGTTAGGCTTGATCTCCTTTCCTATGAACTTTATGCGCTCTTCGATCAGGCGGATGCCGCGCGGGGTGATGCCGAAGATGGGGATCGAGTCGCCGACCTTGAAGACATGGTTCTTCAGCCCATGCTCGCGGATGAACTTCGACGCGCAGCCAGTGGACACGTCCGCGTACTGGTAGACCAGCTCCGCCTCCTGGGGCGTGGTGCCAGTGGCGTGGACCACGAACGTGTAAATGCTCACGCCCGGATGCTTCTTTTCCATATCTTTCAGCGCCTTCGCCATCGAGCCGTTGATCACGGACACGGCGATGTTCCTGTAGCCCATGGCTATGGCCTTCTCCGCGCCGGCGATCTGGTCGATCTTTGCTATCCGGGGATCCAGTACGTTCTCTTTGCCTATACGATCGATGATCTCCGGTATGGGCGTGGTGCTCACCAGGCCGGACACCCGGCCGCCGATGCCCTGTACCATCTCCGGGTCGGTGACGATCAGCGTTCCGGTTCCCTCGCAGACCAGCACGGCTGCGTCGACGTACTTTTTCGTCATTGCCGTGCAGATGATCTCCGACACGCCGAAAGAAAGGAAGTCCTTCATCTTCAGCACCCGGCGGGGCGTGCACATGCCGAAGTCGTCGATGCGGAACTGCATATTCTTCGTGATGACCTCTTTGTCGATCTTCTTGATTCCCCTGTGTTTGTCGAAAATGGGGCAGTATCCCAGTTGCGGATCGCCGACCTCCGCCACTTTTCCTTCCCTGATTACGATCCGGGCCTTGCCCAGCCCCTCGATCACATGCTCGTCCATCTTCATTCCTCTAAGATCAGACAATATCACTGATCTTACATAGCGTTGCCGGTGCGCAGGCTGCGAGACGACCGTTGATCAATAAACGACTGCTAATCGCGCGTAGCTCTCCGGCAAGCTACCCGTAGATCGCTATGCTCCGCTCCTGAAAAACGTTTAAGTATGATGTATAACTACTCTAGTCCATTTAACTGGAGGATACCCTATAATGGTAGCGAAAGTGGACAAGGAAACCTGTGTCGGCTGCGGAACGTGCGTCGATGCCTGCCCCGAGGCGGCCATCGAGATGGAAGACGAGTTCCCGAAGGTGGACTCCGAGAGATGTCAGGACTGCGGCGACTGTGTCTCGGCCTGCCCGACGGAGGCCATCAAGGTCGAGAAGAAATAATAAAGTGCTTATAGATCGTACATAAGTCTGGTGAGGACAATGATCAAAGCCGGAATTTTGGGAGCGACGGGGAACGTAGGCCAGCGGTTCGTACAGATGCTGGCTAACCATCCCTGGTTCGAGATCACAGCCCTTGCGGCGTCGGAGCGTAGTGCAGGCAAGCCTTACGAGGAAGTCGCCAAATGGCGGCTCGAAGAAAGCATGCCGGAGAAAGTCAGAAACCTGACCGTCGTGCCTACAGACCCGAAGAAAGTGAAGGCGGACATCGTGTTCTCGGCCCTCCCCACGGAAGACGCGCTCAAGATAGAGGCCGATTTCGCGAAGGCCGGCATCATCGTCGCCTCCAATGCCAGCGCGTGGCGCATGGAGAAGGACGTGCCGCTGGTGATCCCGGAGGTCAACCCGGAGCACCTGGCGCTGATCGACGTCCAGCGTAAGAAGCGCAAATGGGACGGCGCAATCATCACTAACCCCAACTGCAGCACCATCATGATGGTGGTCACACTGAAGCCGCTCATGAAGTTCGGCATCGAGAACATCCACGTCTCTACCATGCAGGCGGTCAGCGGAGCCGGCTACGAGGGCGTGCCCTCCATGGCGATCCTGGATAACATGATCCCCTACATCGGCAAGGAGGAAGAGAAGATGGAGTCCGAAACGCTGAAGCTGCTCGGCTCGTTCGAGAAGGACGCAGTCAAGGACGCCCCGTTCTGGGTGAGTGCAGCATGCCACCGTGTGGCAGTGCTCGATGGCCACACTATGTCCGTCTGGCTGAAGGCGAAGAAAGACCCATCGCCGGAGGACGTGAAGAAGGCCTTCCAGAAGTTTAATCCCGGGTTGTCCGATCTGCCCACCTCCCCGAAGAATGCGATCATCGTCCGCGAGGAGCCGGACCGTCCCCAGCCACGCCTGGATCGCATGCAGGGCAACGGCATGAGCGTCTCGGTCGGGCGCATCCGCAAGGATGACAACGCGGGCGCCATCAAGTATGTGTGCATGGGCCACAATACCATCAGGGGCGCCGCCGGCGCCAGCATACTGAACGCCGAGCTGCTGAAGAAAAAGGGCTATTTGTAAGCCCTTTCTTTATTCTGCCAGCGCTCGTTTTCCGGCATATTATTTTATATAATAAATTTTATATTAAATTATCATGAGGATAGCGGCAGCTATACTGATCTTTCTCGCCCTGTTCTTTTCGCCTGCGACCGCCCAGGAGACCGGCACAATCACCGGCGTGATATTGGCGTCTCCCGGCAGCCATGCCGTGCCGAACGCTAACGTGTTGCTCCTGGACGAGTACGGTAACCTCGCCAACGTGCCGGAGAACCCGCAGTTGAGCAGCAATGGAACTGGCAACAACGCGGGAATCTATACCTTCACCGACGTGCCGCCGGGCATCTATAACGTGACCGCCGAGAAGGGCGGTATCAGTTTCTTCGCTGTCGTCGATCTCAGCTCTGGGACAACAGGGACGGCCACTGCCAACGTCGTGCTGCCAGGGTACGTCGAGACCGAGCCGGCATACCGGGAGTTCCTGCCGCCATCGCCCACCCCGAGGCCGCTCCGATATTTCCTCCCGATCACCGTGGGCGAAATGCCAGCTAAGGACACTCTCGGCGAAGGCCTTCCGTTCGGCCTGGCCGCCGTCGGAGGACTGTTCGCGATGGTCCTCTTCACCCGCAGGAACGGGAATGGCAAAGCCTGAGTTGTTGTATCTGCTGAGCCGCCGGATAGCCTGTACAAAAAGACATGCGATGCCTATAATTTATATGATTTGGACGCGTAGAAACCGGCTGTATGCTCAAGATCATCTTCCTCGGCACGTCCGGCTCCGTACCGACGCCTAACCGGGGCATGCCTGCTCTCATGGTGCTGCGCGAAGGCGAGCGCATGCTGTTCGACTGCGGCGAGGGCACGCAGCGACAGATGATGAAGGCTCGCTCTGGCTTCATGGACGTGGCCTCGATCTTTTTAAGCCATTTCCATGCTGACCACACGCTGGGCATTCCGGGTCTGCTGCAGACGATGAGCTTTCAGGGGCGAACTGAGCCGCTCTATATCTACGGGCCCGAGTTCGTGGAAGAGTTCTGCGATCTGCTCAGTCGTCTCGGCTACCTTAACCTTGGCTTCCCGCTCATCGCGCGGCGGCTCGATCCGGGGGACCGGATAGAGTTCCGGGACTATACTATCGAGGCGTTCCGCAATTACCATAGCGTTCCCGGCCTCGGCTACGTGCTGCGGGAAAAGCCCCGTCCCGGCCGTTTCAACAAGGCACGGGCGCTGGAGCTGGGCGTTCCCGAAGGGCCGCTGTTCGGCCGGCTCCACCGTGGCGAAACCGTGGAGGCCAACGGCAGGAAAATCTCTAGCGAAGATGTCGTCGGCGAGCCCCGTCCCGGCCGGACTATCGTCTACACCGGCGATACGATCCCTTCCGAAGCTTTTCTTTCTCATCTGAAAGACGCGGACGTCTGGATATCCGAAGCCACCTTCGCGGACGACATGGCAGACAAGGCCGGGGAAACCATGCATTCCACGGCCAGCGGAGTCGCAAAGCTGGCCGCCCGTGCGGGCGTTAAACAGCTGATCCTGACCCACGTCAGCTCACGCTATGCTCAGGACCCCGCTCCGCTGCTGGCGGACGCGAAGAAACATTTCGAGAACGTGACCGTCGCCGACGATTTCACTGAAGTCGAGATACCTCTCATCGAATAGATAGAGTAGCGAGCTTCATTTTTTAGCCAGTAGTCTTCTCCTGATCTCTCGACCTATGGCCTTTGCCTGAGCCATCACCTCCGGATCATCTTCCACGAACCTGTGCTTAAGGATTTTATACGAGGGATTTCTCAGCGGATCGTTGTCCGGGAGGGCTTTCAGGTATCCCGCATATGCCTTCATGTAAAAATTATCCGTCCCTTCCCTCTTAGCCATAGAGTTCCATATCGAGTAGCTGCACGTTTCTCCCGGTCCGCAGTTAAAACAGCCGGGATCGCCGAAAGCGCTCATCGAGCCTGCTATCTCCATCCCGGCCGACATCATGAACTGGGTGAACCACTGGGTAACGGCGTCTGCCCGGAGTTCCCCGACGACCACAGATGCGCCTATTTTACCCTGCGTGAGGAGCTTCACGTGGCGCAATGAATACTGACGTTCCATAAACGCCTTAGTATAGGCACTGGCGGCATTATACATGACAGGAGAGCCAATGACGATAGCTTTCGCGTCCAGCACGTCCTGAGAGAGCCATTTAAAGTCGTCATTGAGCACACATTCATTGGTGTAAGCGCACTTCCTGCACGCGATACAAGGCCCGACCCTGATATCGGAGAGCTTAACGAACTTTATCTCCATGTCGGTTGATTTAAGAATGGCCTTAACCAGCGTGTCCGTGTTGCTGTTTTTAACGGGGCTTCCGCTGACCCCGAGAACTTCCATAGACATTGAACCGTCACCGAAACCCCATAAAAACCTAAAACTGATTACAGCCCCGCCCGTTCCAGTATGACGTTCGCCACCTGTCCGGCGCTCTTGAACGGGAAGTCCTGGAGCTTCAGTAGCTTGCCGGCCTCCCCTGCTGTCATCTTGACACCGTCGGCCTTGCAGGTCGTGTTAGCGCCATCCGGGAACGCCGCAAGTAATTCCTGTGGGGTCTTTATCGGGAACTTCGCGTTTGACAGCGCTCCAGTGATCTGTTTGAACAGCTCGTTTCTTACGGTCATATGGTTTACCTCATTCAAGTCTTATCGGGCAGCTCATACATGCCCGAGTGTTTTGTATGTTGGTCATTAATTTATACATAACCGTCATGAAACTGTACAAAGTATACAAAAATAACCTTCAAAGTTATGATCATAAGAAAATTTATCATCATGGAAGGGGTTGATATCCCTGATGGAAACTTCGAAGAAATCCAGCCAGGAGTTCATGGAGATCAAGAGGCAGCTTGCTGAGGTCCGGAACGACCTGAAGCGATACGTCGAGCGGACGAACCAGCAGTACGTAGAGCTGCTCCTCGCAGCATCGCGAAAGGAGGTCATCGGCGCCATTCGTGCCCACGTCGCCGAAGACGTCAGCGAAGGGCTGGACGCCCGCATGGTGAAGAGCTGCGAAATGCGAAATGCCTGCCGCAAGAAGCTGGGCGACATACTGACCGACAACGCGGAACTGCTGGGGCAGGACGAAGTAAGCGAAGAGACGATTGACGGGACCAGGTCTGCGTTGAATCAGATCAGGGATAATGCACGATATAAGAAATGCGATATATGCCTCACTGAAGCCTCCCGGCTCTTCGAGAAGGAAGTAAGCCTGATGCAGTCGCTCCAGATTTACAGCTCTAAAGAGGGCAGGCGCACCAGTATCACTGAGCTGCCTGAAGAAGACTTTGTCAACAGCGTCCTGGATCCTCTGTCGAACAAAGCCCGGCTGCAGATACTGAAGGCCCTGTACGTTGAAACGAAGACGTTCTCCGCATTGTCAGAGCTGACCGGGCTGCGAGGAGGCAACCTGCTGTTCCACCTGCAAAAACTGCTCGACACCGGGATGATCATCCAGAAGCATGAGGGTGGCGAATACCTGATCACCGAAAAAGGCTTTACAGTGCTGAGCAAGATTAACGAGGTCCATGCTGCCCTGATCACCGAGACGACTCAGACAACGGCGTCCGTGCCTGCAACCAGAGAGCAGGCACATTAGCTGGAGGCAGACGTGAATGAGCGGTGAAAAAGAGCGGGGCATGATCGCTGCCTGCACAGGCCGTTACAGGGAAGCCATCGAACTCTTCGATCGTGTACTGGCCTCCGCTCCGGACGACGTGGAAGCGCTGCTGGGCAAGGCAAGCGCCATGAGCCGGATGGGATTCTTCGGGGCCGCGTACGATGTGCTGGACCGTGTCAGGGAAATAGACCCCGAGAACGCCGATGCCTGCTACCTGCAGGGTATCATCCAATATCAACGCGGCGATCTGCGAGGGGCGCTGGACAGGTTCTACGAGGCTCTGTCGGCTGAGCCGAACAACATTGAATCGCTATGTGCCTCAGGTAACTGTCATTATTACCTTGGCGAATATGCAGAGGCAATGGACTGCTACGAAGAGGTCATCATCATAGAGCGAAACTACCCGCGAGCGTGGTACAACAAAGGCGTCGTGCTATCAGAAATCCGCATGTACGACGATGCTTTACAGTGCTACGACGAAGTGCTCATGATGAACCCCGGCATCGCATCGGTGTATACGAACAAGGCGTTCTGCCACGCCATGCTGAACCAGTATCAACAGGCGCTGGAATGTGCCGATCGCGCGCTGGAGATCAATCCTATGGACGTCGTTGCGTGGAACAACAAGGCCGCTGCCCTCCGCCGCCTGGATCGGGAAGACGAGGCAATGGACTGCATTGAAAAGGTGCAGCAGCTCTCGATAGGCCGGGGTCAGCATACGGTCATATGATGCCGTCGCCCCATGCCCTATGCAGCGTTCGTCTTTTACCTTTTCGCATAATGGTCATTGCAATGTAGTTTGTACATTTTCATGACGCTTAAGTATATGATAATATAGTGACTGATCTCTTTACGGTGAATTAACAATGGTGAAGCTTACCAGCGAGATTAAAGCGGCGTTCAGCGCCACGAAGCTGTTCCCGGTGGCCACGGCATCGAAGGCCGGAGAGCCTAACGTGAGCCCGCACGGGTTCGTGCTGCTCGTCGACGACGAGACCATCTGGCTCGGGGACATTTTCATGAAGAACACGATCAAGAACGTGCAGGAGAACCCGAAGGTCGCGATATACCTCCAGGGCCCCGAAGTCAAGGGCTGCTACCAGATCAAGGCCAACGCTACTGTAAAGTCCGACGGCCCCGAGTTCGCGAAGCTCAACGAGGCAGTCGCTGCCAAAATGCCAGGAGCAAAGGCAAAGCACCTGATAATCGGGAAGATCACCGGCGTGTACCAGTGCGTTCCCGGCCCTAACGCGGGCGATAAAATCTTATAATTTTTTTACAGAGAAAATTTTATTTTTTATGTAAGGTCGAATGAGCGCATCATATGAAAGGCCTCGTCGCGATATCGATCGAACTCGCGTTCATCGGCACTGTATTCGATGACATAGTACCTGGTCGTGTAATAATCGTACTGGCCATCATTATAATCGAACCACGATTTATCCAGCATATAGACGATAGTTCCATTTACCGTCCGATTGCCTGATGTCGTCGAATAATTCATTATGTATGCAGGGCGTCCCGCCAGTGACGTATCTGAAACAGGTGAAATGTACGACTTATTCCTGAAGTCCATGACGAAAGACTCTCGAATGGCGAACTGGTACAGGTCATACAGGCCCGGCGGCTTGTGTGAGCCGCTCATATGGTCATGGCTCAACGTCACTGACGTCACAGGGCTATCTGGCGTTACACCTGGAGGGTAAAACCTGGCGATCGTAAAGTCGTGACCTACCTCCATGGTCCAGTTTTCCGGATATTCGATGACTGTCCCGTTTACTTTATCCGTGAACGTCCGGTAGCCGGGGGTAACGTTCACGCTGCTATGAAAGATTATAGTCCAGGCTAAAAGTGCAATTACTGTAAATGCTGCCAGAGCGGTCAAAGTCACGGCCAGTCTCTTAATGCTAATCCCGAAAATATCTCTGACGTCCTATTAATAAGCATTATCTCAGGATCGTATAATAACGGTCATTCAGGAGAATGTTTATTTAGCCCGCAGACACTTTTCCCATCATGCAGCCCGGCGAGAAGTACTGGCGTTTCCAGAAGTTCGACCGCAAGAAGTACAGCGAGGTGAACGACGCGCTGAAAGAGCTGACACACCTTACTGCCAGAGAATGGGCGATCGCCCGGCTATGCGCTGACTTCAAGGACCGGGGCCGATCCCAGATGACCTGGATCGGCGAGAACCTGCCCGAGTTGGTCCCCTTCATGGAGGGGAAGTATCAGCGACAGGACGTGGCCTCCGCCGAGGCGGCATTCAAGCGCAAGGTCGTCCGGTCGGGCACTACTTTTTTCTACGCCTACTACTCCGGCCTGATCACTCTCGAAGAGATGCTCGAGGCGGTACAGGCTATCGTCCGTAACATCGAGATGCTGAAGCGCATCGAGGGCAGCGAGCCCGGTGATAGCACCAACACCGACGTGCAGGTGCTCATGGCCGAGACGCTAAAGCGGATCACAGACAAGCTTAATGAGCCGTCGGCTATACCTATCGAAGAATCGTTCAACGATTCTTAATGAAATTTATTATATAGCACTGCCTTAAACATCCATAGCATACGGATGTGTTAAGATTAAATTATCACTCGTCGCCGGCACGCTGGGCGTTTTAATCGTGTCGGCCTTAATGGCGCAGTGCGTAACTGTTCAACCATCTGCTACGCCGATTATAGATGTAAATGAATCTATCAGCGCAATCAGTCAGAAGATCAACGATGACATTCTGGCCTGCATAAAAAATGAGAAACTCGTCGATAGCCCCGACTCCTCTGACAAGAAGAAGCAACTCTATGAAATAATCAATAAAACACATGAGCATTACCTGGATCAGATGGTCGTGCTCCTGGAAGTGGCTGGATCGAAGAATCTGACGGTCGATGAAAAGAGCATTTTAAAGAGAGTCATCATCGAAGAAGCGATCGAAAAAGTGTACGTGGATGAGTACCTGAAAAGTAAAGACCAGCCTCCAGTATAACGTCGGGATGCCGTCCGGGCGGCCTCGCGCGCGTACGCGTGACGGGTGAGGGAGAGTCCCCTGCTTATGATGCGGAGGCGTCCCCTTGTTTAAGCCCGGCCATGACATGCGACGATTGCCCGGCCCGTTTTCATTCCGATAACGAGCACTGGTCTCATGGTCTGGCGACTTATCAATGACCTACTGCAGATGCTGGAACGCCATCTTTTGCCGGCTCTCCCGGCAGCAGCATGGCCAGAAGCCCGGCGAGTATGATGATTCCTATAAGCGATAGTATGCCATTGAAGAGGCCGAAGTGATCTGATATCATGCCGGTCGCGAACACCAGCAGTCCGCCGATGCCGTTAGCGAAGCCAAGGGTGAGTCCTCCCGCCATTCCCTGGCTGCGGGGCAGCATCTCCTGTGCCATCAGTGTGGTCGGCGATATGGACGCGTACATGAGGCCGCCGCCGATGGCCATCATCGGCCAGACTAGCGCGTCTGGCACGACAAATGCCAGATAAAGGAATGGGGCTGACGCGATCATCGTCGGGGCGATGACTGACCTGTTGCCAAATCGATCAGATGCCCAGCCGCCGATGATCCCGCCGACGGCGTTAGCAAAGACGAACATGAACAAGGTGATCGCGTAGCCAATGGCCCCGACGTCGTAGCCGAGCAGGTCCCATCCGGCGAAATGGTCCTTGTAGTACACGCCGATGAACGTGATCATGCCCATGCAGACCCAGGCCCGGAGCGAGACGACTGTCAGCAGCACGGTGAGCGGGCCTTTCACGGCTTTGAAGCTGGCGAAGAGCTGGCGCAGATCGAGAGTGCTCTGACGGTCGACGTCCATGCGTGGCGCATAAATATAGATGAGCAGGCCCACGATGATGCCCGGTGGTATCAGCCAGACGAGTGATGCCGGGCCGAAGGCGGCCACGATGATGACTGCGAGCAGCGGCATGATCGCGTAGCCGATGTTCCCGCCGGCCATGAACAGGGACATGCCCACTCCCTTGCGGCTGCCGCTCACTTTCGGCACCATGGCAGACGCCTGCGGGTGATACATGGCTGAGCCGATCCCTGCCAGGCCCACGATGACCACGATCGCTCCGTAGCCAGGCGCAATGCCGAGCACACACATGCCAACGGCCACCCAGGCCACGCCCAGCGCTGCTATCCACTTCTTGCCGTACTTGTCTGCGACATACCCGAATACAGGCTGGATGAGCGTGGACGTGACGGAGAAGATCGCGGTGAGGATGCCTAGGGCCGAGTAGGACAGGTTGTACATCGTCTGAAAAACCGGCAGCAGCGGTGGCAATAGGTTCGCATAAACGTCTACCGTGAAATGGCCCAGGGCCAGCAACAGGACCCTGAACGTGTCGAACATGCCGTTGCCGTTTTTGCCTTCTGGCGTACAGACACCTTCTACCCGAATGATTTTACACTATGAGGCTTCGCATCTATAAAAAATTACCCTTAACGGACAAGCCCTTGGAGTCATTCAGGAGAAAGGCCGATCAATCGTGTGCTCGCGTGACAGGGACTTGGGCCCTCATGTTAAGGAGGTGGAACTTTGGTCGTTTTACCCTTGTTTCGGCTATGCGTTATACGATCTTCCCGCCAAGGTCGCCAAGGACGCCAAGCACGCCAGGACTGTTTAACAAAAGGCATACACTGAAGCCGTTTTATTAAAAAACCTTGGCGTGCTTGACGTCCTTGGCGACCTTGGCGAGAGACCCGTTATGCGGGAGCCTGAAACAAGGCCAGGTATAGCAGCCCTGTCCTGGAAATTCGTCGCTCAGCTCTGCCCTTGCTCCAAAACGCGCGTGCGAGACGCCTTGTCGCCTGTGGCAAGTTATGATAGCCGTTCAGGCGCCAGCTTCCCGGGCAGCAGCAGCGCGAGCATGAACCCGATGACCGGCAGCACGATCAGCGAGTAGGTGCCGATCGTGATGTTGCTAGCGTCTGCGATGGCACCCGTGACTGACATACCGAGGCCGCCGATGCCTATGGCGAAGCCTAGGATGATGCCTGAGGTGGTCCCCTGATTTCTCGGGATGAGGCTCTGGGCGAAGAGCACGGCAGGCGAGAATGAGGCCAGCAGCGCCAGGCCTGCCAGCGCCATCAGCGCCCATGAGATGATGCCGTCTGTCGAGAGCGCGAGGAGTAGCAACGGCCCGGTGAGGATCAGCGACACGGCGATGACGAACTTTCGACCATAGTGGTCGGACGTCCAGCCGCCCAGCAGCGTGCCGATGGCGCCGAACAGCAGGATGATGAACAGGTGCAGGCTCGCGGTCTCCGGGGGCTCGCCCTGCGCGGCCAGGTACAGCGGCAGGAATGTGATGATCCCGAAGAAGAGCCAGGCTCTGGCGCAGACTATACCTGTGACGATCGACAGTGGCTTCGCAACTGCCTTGATA
>JAEZKS010000053.1 GCA_023436075.1 Methanobacteriota archaeon | reverse complement strand
GGGATGATCGCGTCCGTGTCCACGTCGTCGCCGAATTTCCACACTTTGCCTGCCATGCTCACACGCTCCTCGGGTCGGTGATCTTGCCCTTGATTGCTGACGCTGCCGCCGTCGCCGGAGAGCTGAGGTAGACGTACGCCTCTGCGCTACCCTGCCGGCCCTTGAAGTTCCGGTTAGACGTCGAAAGTCCGACCTCGCCAGGCCCCAGCAGCCCGAATGACCCGCCCATGCATGGCCCGCAGCACGGCGCCTCTACCATGGCGCCCGCGTTCATGAACTGCTCTACAAGTCCTGCCTTGAGCGCTTTCATATACTCTGTCCGGGACGCCGGAATGACGATCATACGCACGCCCTTCGCGACGGGCTTCTTGCCCATGATGTCTGCGGCGATCTTCAGATCCTCGAACCGCCCGTTGGTGCAGCTACCGATGAAGACCTGATCGATCTTCTTCCCTTCCACCTCGCCGACGTCCACGACGTTGTCCACGTTGTGCGGGCAGGCTACCTGCGGTGGCATCTCCGACAGGTCGTACTTTTTGACTGCCGAGTACTCCGCTCCCGCATCGCTCTTCAGGTCCTTGTAGAGCTTGTAGCCGGGCACCCTTTCCTTGACGTATGCCTCAGTTTTCTTGTCCGGCTCGATGATGCCTGCCTTGCCGCCCATCTCGATGGCCATGTTGGAGATGGTCATCCGCTGGGAGACGTCAAGGTCGCGCACCACTTTACCTGCATACTCGCAGGCCTGGTACCGTGCGCCATCCGCGCCCACGTCGCCGATCAGCTTGAGAATGACGTCTTTGCTATAGACCCGGTCGCCGAGCTTGCCGTCCACTTCGAACCGTAGCGTTTCGGGCACCTTGAACCACAGCTTGCCCAGCGCGAGCGCAGCGGCCATGTCGGTCGAGCCCGTGCCCGTGGCAAACGCGCCCAGCGCACCGTAGGCGCAGGTATGGGAGTCCGAGCCGATGATCAGCATGCCAGGTTCCACATGGCCCATCTCGGGCATGACCTGGTGACATACGCCCTGGTAAATGTCATAGAAATTCTTGATCCCCTGCTCCTTCGCGAACTTGCGCAGCATGATGTGGTTTTGCGCCGCGTTCAGGGAATCGGCCGGCACCTGGTGGTCGAATAAGATGACGATCTTCTCCGGGTCCCAGACTTTTTTCTCCTTCTTGTCCTTCATGATCTCGTAGAAGCCCTCGACCGCCAGTGGCCCGGTGATGTCGTGGGTCATGGCCCGGTCGATGTCTGCGAGAACGAAGTCTCCTGCTCGGCACGGCTTTCCTGCCGTGCGGCTGAAGATCTTCTCGGTAATGGTCAGGTTGCCAGACATAGTAACTACAGGCTTTAATCATTCAGGCTGCTTATAAATCTAACCGTCTTCTCCGTATTTCAAAAATGCCAATCACCGGGAGTAATAATGAGAACTGCCATGCGTAAACCTTTTTATCTATAAATTACTAAAATCTGTTATATGACCATTGGTCACTTGATGACTTATGGTCATGAATCTGAGAGGTCCCTGTGTCGACGGCAGAGCGCAAGGAGAAGGAAAAAGCGGCCAGGAAAACGGCGATCGTCAGCGCAGCAGAGCGACTGTTCGCCGCTAAAGGCTACGATGGCGTCGCGATGGACGATGTGGCAAGGGAATCGCAGCTGGCCAAGGGCACACTGTACCTGTACTTCGACAACAAAGACTCGCTCTACCTCGCTGTAGCCATCCACGGGACCGTCATCCTCAAGGACATGATGGCACGGGGCGTGGCACGGGAAGCACGGGGGATCGATAAGGCCTGCGCCGTCAGCGTCGCTTTTTACGAATTTTCGAAGCAGCACCCCTTCTACTTCCGTACACTGTCTGATGCCGGACCCAGGTGCAATTCCGCCGGCACGAGCGAAGCACTCCGGCAGGAGCTCGCCGCCCATAACGCCGACTGTACGAAGATCGCGATCGACGCGGTGAACGTTGGAATAAAAGACGGCTCCATCGACCCCGACGCGGAACCGCTCAAGGCTGCGATGTTCCTGATCGAGGCTTCCAGGGCCATGATCCGGTCGCCGCTCATCTCCTCACCTGTCGGGAGCATCAGGCCTGCCCGGGACGAAATCTTCTACTTCACGCTTGGACGGCTCCGGCGTGCCATTGAAAACCGTGGGAGCACGCCGCTTGGGGGAGTCGATTCCGGGTGGATTTGAATTGATGCGAGGAGGTCGGGCGGTCGCGCGCGTGACCGCGACGAAGGTCGATCTCATATAGAAGTTCGAGCCGGGCTTGCGGCACATCGAACGGCCTGGCAGTTCACCTATTATAATTTCAGATTTTGTATAAAAAGCTTATATTTGTGCCCGGAAATACGTTATTGGGTTAGTGGTACCAGTGAAAGGGAACTCTCTCGTCTTTATTGTCGTGGCCGCGCTGGCCGTCGCCGGCGTAGCTGCGTTCGTCGCCTACAATTACATGTACATCTCCATTGAAGTGCCGGACAATTTCATCTTCATCGGCAAGACGATCAACACATCGGAGTTGTACCACACGGACCGGTTCTCCTGGTACACGTACGACCAGATCGACTACTGGGTCTCGGAGACCAACCCGCCGGTCGTCCGCGTGACGACAGCTTACGATGACGTGACATACAACGGCACTCCATGCCTGCACATCAGGGATACTTACCAGAGCATCGACCCGGCTGTCTTCATCCAGATTAACGATTATTACTACGATGCTGACGGTAAATGGGTAGCGGACCGGTTCCAGAGCTTTAACGAGGATGGCACACCGCGGGCTAATGGTACCTTCAACGATCGCAACTCCACGTATCAGAAAAGGGTCTTCCTTCTACCGTACGGTCTTCCGATCGCACCTAGAGGGAGCGAAACTATCACGGTCGCCAACAGTACGTACGTCTGCGATAAATATTACCTGCCTGACCAGAACATCAACAATGTAGGTGCAGGATACCGAATCACGTTCTGGTTCAACGATTCCATACCTCTTCCCATGAAAGTTCAGCCGTCGAGGGAGAACGCCGTTTTCGAATTAGTCGACTGGGGCTGAGTGATCGGAAGCCTGAACCGGGCTCCGTTACCGTTATTTCCTTTGTGCTCTCCGTGTCCTCTGTGCCCTCTGTGGTGAAAATCCCCTGTGTCCTCTAAAAATCTCCAAGACGTCCTCATCGACAACATTATTATCATCCAGCCCTTATTTCTTGCCGTGGGATTGGAGCATGGCCGACATTGACGATATATACGGAAAGCTAAACGGCAAGGTCACCCGGGAACAGTTCAGCCAGTTCATCGACGACAAGATCGATGCGATGGACGGGCTGTGCGACCAGTGGACGGCTGCCCTGCTCGTGGCGCATGACCTCGGGCTCGACGACCTGACGGCGGTGAAGAAGTCTCCGGGCGGAGCTGCCGCGGTCTCTGACGGCGGGAGCGTCATGTCTGCCGGGGGCGCCCTGATCAAGATCAAGGACATATCCATGAACCAGCGTAACGTCGACTTTGTCGGAAAGATCACCACTGCCTACCCTCCCCGCACTTTCAGCCGGCAGGACGGCACCACGGGCAGCGTCGCTAACATCACCGTCGCCGACGAGACCGGCGAGGTGCGCGTATCGCTGTGGGATGACCTGGCGGATGCGGTCAAGACGGGCGACATCAAGGAAGGCGATACGCTCCGCGTCCGAGGCTACGTGAAGGAAGGCCAGAAAGGCCTTGAGGTGAGCATCGGCCGTGGCGGCGGCATCGTGAAGGACGACTCAGTCAAGATCACCCTGAAGGACCCGATGGTCAAGATCGCCGACATCAAGGTCGGCAACGGCAACGTGAGCACCCGCGGTGTGATCCTGTCACGCCAGGAACCCCGGACCTTCAGCCGCAAGGACGGCTCATCGGGCACGCTGGCCAGCTTCGTGATCGGCGACGAGACCGGCAAGATACGGGTGACGGCCTGGGACACGAAGGTCCAGGAACTCGACCCGTTGCAGCCCGGCGAGTCGATAGAACTCCTGCACGGCTACACCAGGGAAGGCTTCAACGGTGGCGTCGAGGTCAACGTTGGCAGCCGGGGCATCATCCGCAAGGCCGACAAAGAGGTCCGGTACGAGGAGGCCACGACGAAGATCGGCGACGTGACGCCGGACAACTCGTACAACGTCAAGGGCACGGTCACCGGCATCGACGGCGTCCGCGAATTTACCACGAAAGACGGCAAGCCGGGCCGGCTCTGCGGCGTGTGGCTGTCGGATGATACGGGCCGCGTCCGGGTCGTCTTTTGGGGCGAGCACGCGAACTTCGCGGAAGCGCTCTCGGTCGGCGATGAGATACTGGTCACCGACACGCAGGCGAAGGTAGGCATGAAGGGAGACATCGAGCTTGGGGCCAACTGGCGGAGCAGCGTGCGCAAGACGAAGTAGGCCCTTTAAAATTTTTTACTTTTCAGCGCGCCGGTATTCTAATAAGAAAAGCTCTGGCCGGCGTCCGCTTTACTGTTGTCAGATATGTCGTTTTCACGCCTCGCTGAAAATCCGCACCTCATTTTCACCAATGCCCAGACGTAATAGCCATTTTTATGCTTTGACTTTTGAGAAGGCATCATCAATATTATGAACGTTGTATAGCTTGCCATTCATGTTTAGTAGGCTATATTAAAATTTATGTATAAATCGTTTGATCCGCTGCCGGCGATTTGACGCAGGCTATACAAAGCAAAAAGAACATAGGCATACAGGTGCTATTACCTCTTGACCTTCATGGCAGGCATCAAGTATATCGAACTCGGCCCGGAAAACATTGACCTGATCCAGCCTCTGTGGGAGGGGCTCAACGATCACCACCTCGTGCGTTCGTCGAATTTCCGGGGGCACTATGAGCAGATGACCTTCGAAGCACGCAAAAAGGACCTGCTGAAAAAGGAGCGCCTGCGAGTGATTCTCGCCGCCAGGGGCGGCAGCCAGATCGGATACTGCGTCTGCACTATCTCTGCTGAAGGCGACGGCGAGATCGACTCCATCTTCGTCGAGAATGGCTATCGCCGTAGCGGCATCGGGGAAGAGCTGATGCGCAGGGCGATCGCATGGCTGGACGCCGGGGGAGCGAAGAAGAAGATCGTCGCCGTCGCAGCGGGCAACGAGGCGGCCATACCGTTCTACGAGTCATTCGGTTTCGTTCCCAGGATGACTGTGTTGCAGCTGGCCGAAGATAAGCGATAAACGGCCGCTGCCATTTGACAGGCCCTGCTTTGTAAAACTATTTTATCTGTTAAGGGACTATTTCTGTTTAGATGCTCCCGCTATGGCTTATCTACATATTCATCATCATCCTCGTGATACTGGACGTCCTGTTCGTGCTTGGAGTAGTCATCGTAGGCCTCTTCCTCGTCGTCTACATCCTGTTCAACATCGCCACCGCCCTCGTCGGGAGGTAGATCGACCGGTACATCAAAGCCAGACTGGACCGGATAAAGCAGGAGGCCGAGGCAAAGTCAGAGAACCAGGGCAAGGCAGTCGGCC
>JAEZKS010000250.1 GCA_023436075.1 Methanobacteriota archaeon | reverse complement strand
GTTCTTAATCGTCGCCGCGCGAAGCGAGCCCGCGAAGCCTGCGAAGATCACTCTCGGCGGGATAAGAGCATCCGGTATTCTATCGGCAAATCTCATTCTTGTCCTGACCATCTGTGCATTGTGCTCCATGGCGATGTCCGGCATGAGCACGTTCCTGCCAGTCAAGCTGGAACTCGCAGGCCTTTCCCCGGCAGAGGCAGGAACATTGCTGTCGATATTTTTCGGGATCGGGATCGTCACTCAATCGGTGACCGGCGTGATCATCGACCGGTTCAGGCTGAAGACAGTCGTCGCGGTATACCTGGTCATGGTGTCAGTGTTCATCGCCTTGCTGGCAGTCACCCCCTCATCGGTCATCGTTTATATACTCGTCCTGGCAGGGGTTTTCTCGGCTTCATTCTATCTCCTGAACTCGATGCAGTTTATCGAAGCCATGCCGCATAAGACCAACGGTACTTCGATGGGCATATACTATTTTTCAGGTGGCATAGCTTCAGCCATATCCCCTGTCATGATAGGGTACGTCATCGAGCAGTCTGACATCAATGTGGCTTTTCTGTTGATTCCGGTGTTTTACCTTTCAGCGCTAGCCCTGCTATTAAAGCAAAAATAGCTCTCAGGAGAAATGATTAGAAATCGTATTTATTAAGGCAATAATTGCTCTCCATCGGCAAATCCTGAAATGATAAGGGCATTAATTGTCGAATCAATTAGCGATTTATCCTTTCCCCTGCTAACTTTCACTATCGCCCGGCTGCCGACGAGCCCGATCGTAATACAATACGGCCGATGGTCGTCGTTCCCGCCGCACTGGCGCCGGGGAAAAAAGGAATCCATATGCATGCGACACACGAAACCGTAAACCTGGACACGACCACGTGCCCGAACAAGGAAGAGCGGCTCGGCTCCATCAACGCCTATCATGGCAAGGTCAGCGAGCTCTTCAAGGAAAACGAGACCGGGAGCCTTCCGGTGCTGAAAAGACGCTTCAAGCAGACGGAAGTGTGCCTCCTTATGCAGGCGGCGAACAGGATCATTACCGTCCGCGACGCCACCGTGATCGTCCACGGCCCCATCGGCTGTGCCTCCGGCCTCGAAGGCTACCAGGAGATATATAAGAACATCCCTGAGTCCCTTGGCCGTCCCAACTTCAACTTCAGCTGGGTCAGCACGAACCTGTCGGACAAGGACGTCGTCTACGGCGGGGAAGCAAAGCTGAGGGCCGCCATCATCGAGTCTTATAAACGTTACTCCCCTAAGGCGATCTTCATTCTCACCACCTGCACGTCTGGCGTCATGGGCGACGATGTCGAGGGAGTGGTCCGGTCGGTCCGGGACGAGGTCCCTTCGACCATCGTGCCCATCCACTGCGAGAGCTTTAAATCGACGATCTGCCAGACTGCGTTCGATGCGATGGCTCACGCCGTTGTCAAGTACCTCATCAAGCCTCCCGAGAAAAAGCAGAAGGACCTGGTCGCCATACCGGCACCGTTCAGCACGACGTGGAGCGATCGCATTGAGCTGACCCGGCTACTGCAGAAGCTCGGGCTTAGGCCGCTCTTCTTCCCGGACTTCGCGACCGTGGAAGAGCTGGAGCGCCTCTCTGAGGCGGCGGTCATCGCGCCGACCTGCATGTCCTACGGCGACTACTGGCAGAAGGCAATCCATCAGAAATTCGGCGTCCCGTACTTCCGCCACCCGATGCCCGTGGGCATCAAGAACACGGCGATCTGGCTGCGCCAGATAGCAAAGTACACGGGCAAGGAGAAGGAGGTCGAGGCTCTCATCAAGGAAGAGCTCGAGGTGCTGGAGCCGGAGATGGCCAAGATCCGAGAAGCACTGAAGGGCAAAGATGCGAGCATCCTGATCGCAGCCGGGCAGCCCAGAGCTACTTTCACGCCACGGCTAGCCGCCGAGCTGGGCATCAAGGTCAGTGCAGTCCACACTCTCGAGGTAGACTCGCTCATGATCGAAGAGCTCAAGGAAATATACAATGACATCGGTGACTTCGACGTCCATGCGTCGAACTGGAACCCGCACGAGCTGGCCCACACGGATAATAAGCTGCAGTCCAGCCTGAACACGGTATGCCCGATGATGGGCCTCTTCCGCCGGTCAGGCGGCGTCGTCCGTAACCACTCGTACAGGTCTGACTTCTCTGTCCAGGCGAACCAGATGGGATTCCGGGGCACGATCAACTACGGCTATATCATGCTGCGAGCCGTGAGCAACCCGTCGCTGTGCAAACGGCTGAACAAGCACATCAAGAAGCCCTACCAGAGCTGGTGGTTCAAGGGTGACAACCTCGAGCACTTCATAAATGACAATGGCGAACGTCTGACACACGGCCCTGGCGTCAGCCCGGCCCGAAGCCACGATCACCACACAGCCGCGGAGAAGAGTTAACCATGGCAACCGAGATCAAAGGCCGCACTGTTGTACAGACGCCAGAGGCCGGGGCAATCACCCCCGACCCCGCCGAGGGCTGCGTAGAAGCGCCGAAGTACTCCTGCGCGCTGGGCGGCGCCCTTTCCGCGATTAACAACGTGTACCGTGTCATACCAATCGTCCACAGCGGCGCGGGCTGCGGCCAGAACCAGAACTTCCGCAGCTACAGCGCGGGCTCGCAGGGCATCGGCTACGTCGGGGGCACAGTCACTCCGGCCACCTGCATATCCGAACACGAGGTCGTGTTCGGAGGGGAAGGACGGCTCAGGGAGCAGATCGAGGCGACAATGGAGATCATGGACGGCGACCTCTTCGTCGTTGTCACCGGGTGTATTCCTAACATGATCGGCGACGACGTGGATGCGGTCGTCGGCGAGTTCCGAAAGCAGGGCAAGCCGATCATCAGCATCGGCAGCCCGGGCTTCAGCGGAAACACGTTCCACGGCTACGAGCTGTTCTTCGATGCGGTCATCACTCAGTACCTGACGAAGACCGATACGCCGAAGATCAAAGGGCTGGTCAACCTCCTGGGCGTAGTGCCTTATCAGGACCTGTTCTGGCGCGGCGACCTGCAGGCGATCCGCAGAGACCTGGAAAAGCTGGGGCTGTCTGTGAACGTCATCTTCGGGGACCTGGGCGGAGTCAACAACCTCAAGAAGATCCCCGCGGCCGAATTGAACATCGTGCTCTCGCCGTGGGTGGGCATCAAGGCAGCTAAGTCGCTGGAGGACAAGTTCGGCACCCCGTACATCGTGACTCCTATGCCATCGGGGCTGCTCGATACCTCTGATTTCCTGCGAAAGGTGGCGAAGGCGCTCAAGCTGCCGAAGAAGCGGGTGGATGCAGTCATCGACGAACAGGATCGGGAATCGTTCTTCGAACTGGACCTTGCGGCCGACATGACGTCGAGCTTCTCGGCGGCATTGCCCTTCGCCCTTGTGGCGAACTCCGGGCAAGCGATCAAGCTCACGCGGTTCCTGGCGAACGAGGGTGGCTTCCTGCCAGTGGTCGTGATAGTCAATGACAATCCGCCGGAAGAATACCGGGACCGGATCATAAAGGATCTGAGTACCCTTGAAAGCGGGTATAAGCCCGAGGTCATCTTCGAGGTCGACACCTACCGTATCCGGCAACTGCTGAGCAAGCGAGTCTTTCGGCTATTGCTTGCAAGCTCGCAGGAGCGATACTATGCAGCGGACAACCGGCTGCTCCACCTGTCGGTCTCATATCCGGCCGGAAACCGGCTGATCGCCAATCGCACCTACGCCGGCTACCTGGGCGGACTCACCCTGCTGGAAGACGTCATCAGCCTGATCATTGCGCCCTTCTGACGGGCTGTAATGTCTCATCGTGCTTACGGCGCGACTTCCAGAAAAGCGGTTTGATATCCGGGGCGGAAGATCGCCCCTCGGCCCTTTTTTATTATCCGATCTATCCTTATGCGTATTCTTTTTCAGCCGACTTAGCTTCGACAGGATCAGTCGTCTTCACGTCACTGAACCTTACCGCGATCGCACCTGCGATCGATATTCCGCCAGCGATGAGATACGGCAGGAACATGCTGACGTCTAGAGATATGCCGCAGATCGGCGGCCCGACCATTCGGCCGAGGCTGCCATAGGAGCCCAGTACGCCCATTACGGCACCCTGGCTATCCCCTTCTGTTTCGCCTGAAACGATCGAGCTTACGCAAGGCGTGACGAGCGCAGTGCCTACGGAGATGAGACATGTTAAGATCAACAGAGATACCAGCTCAGGGGACAGGAGCATCATGAAAAATGCGACCGCACTGAGCGCAAATCCGATGAGCACTGTCTTCCTCTCGCCGAACGCATCTATTGAGGGGCCTACCCGGAGGCCCTGACACCCAATTGCGGCGATGCCCATAGCCGTGAACATCAACGCTGTGGCCTCGGGGCCGGTCAACGTCACAGAGCCTGTGAGCGCCGGGATGACAGAAGCCGCATCGTCCAGTCCGAACCTGTCCAGCATAAAATAAGAGAAAGTCGCCTGGAAACCTGCGATAAGAAACGAGACTGCCAGGTTCATGAGGAAGATGAATCCCAGCGGTGTCCCGAGCGGCGAGAATACAGAGATGCGACGCAGAGGCACGTTAGCCCTGACATTCTTCGTCTCTTCCATCAGGACAAAGGCGACGACTCCGAAGACGAAGGCAAGGATTGCAGTCGCAATGAATGGCGCCTGCATGCCCCACCTCGACATGACCCCCGACACGATCGGGCCGATTATCATCCCGATCCCTCCTGCCGCTCCCAGCAGCCCCATGACCCGGCCTCGATCCGAATGATCGGTCATATCGGCAATGTAGGCCAGCGATGCAGGATAGATGCCGCCCGACAGAAAACCGCTCATAGCGCGGCCGAGGAAGAGCATCCAGAGTTGATCTGCCATTGAGTATATGACGAAAGCCATGCTGTATCCGAAGAGCCCGACCAGGAAGACAGGCTTGCGACCGATACGGTCCGAAAGGCGTCCCCAGAAGGGGGCGAAGATGACCTGCATGATCGCGAAAGTCGCCACCAGCAGCCCCAGGTCAAGCGCGGACGCGCCCATGCTCCTGGAATAATAGGGCAGTATGGGCATGATGATGCTAAACCCGAGAGAAAATAAGACGTTACCCATCACAAGGACGGAAAGTAGCGTCTTATGAGAAACCATGATCACTCATAGACCTGCTAAAAAATTAAAGAGGCTGAGATAAAGGCTAAATATGCTGCTATTGTTGTATTTTTACTCCGGCTTTCCCGGCTGTTTACATAACATAAAGCAATATTCGCCCCGATCTCATGATTGAAATATCATTCCGAATAGATCGTTTATGCCATATGTGACAGCCCTGAGGTCGTCAGATTGAAAAAAAGCCATATTATTATCATTACTATAACGGCGATAGCTGTCCTGGCGGCCTCCGCATGGATTACACTATACCTGGCATCGGCCGATACGCGCACAGGCAACAAGCTGCCTCCGGGCAAATACTTGGTGTTACAGCACATCATCCAGACCGACGTGAGCGCACCCGGGCACGAAGACCTGTATGTGTATCCCCTGGCGGTCAACTTCAGCCTTTTAACGGACAACGAGAAGCTGCCCTATTTCCCGATCATCAACGACAGCCTCGCTGTCCTGTATATTGACGGCATACTGTACGGAGAAGCCGGCTGCCACGGCGGTAATGTGCCAACGATCGGCTTATATGGCCTGCCTTACGGCAGGAAGGACGTGGTCATACAGACGGTCGACAGCGACGGTACGGCGACCGTGATCTATAAAGGCCAGAGCATCGTCCTGCAGCCGAACCAGAACTGGACCATCATAAATAACACTAAATTCACTGCCGAGTTGAATGGCACGTCGGTCCTGATAGAGGTCAACGTCACCGATAGACTGACAAACTATGGGGTTATAACCCGGTGAACGGCGAGAGCTTCGGGAGCTCCCGCCTTCGTCCCTTTCTTAGAGTATTTATCTTTCTCCGGTGCCGTCAACGATCGCTCTGCCTCGAATCACCGGTCAAAGTGATCTGCCAGTTGCTCGCCGGGTCGCCCGTGCGGACGAACAGGTAGACGTAGTCGAAGAGCTGGTTGTCAATCTCGGCCCGCGCTGCGTATGGCACTGTGTAAGAGCTGACGCCGTTCGCATAATATTCGTTATCCAGCCCGTAGAATCCATTGAACGGGTAGAAGTAGCCGGGATAGGCCGGGTTATCGGGGACAAACTTGACGTAGAACGACGTCTTCTCCTTACCGTCATAAGCGACATCCACCGTCACGTTGCCTTCGCCCCAGCGGATCAGCGGCAATACCATGCGGCCCTGGCCTTTCAAGGTATACGGCAACTCGACAGCCGTGCTCAGGTTAACTGGCTTGACGAACTCGATCGTCCAGTTCCCATTTGCATTTATCAACAGGTAATATGGCGTACTATGAGCGTCCTGGCCGTCCGTCCGCGGGTTGTAGCTGAATAATGTCTGGTCTGTCGATCCTCCATAGAAGAGGTTATACGTGACTTCGGTCTGATCGCTTTTGTTGATCAGCCGCCAGAGGAGTGTATCGCTCTCAGCGCCTTCGTATGTCTGCTTTACGATATAATAGTTATCGGGGAGAGAAAAATCTCTCGATATGCCCGGACCGTCGCCGGTTATCAGCAACGACGTGCCGGTATCGACGACGTCATACAATCCCTGTACTCCCTGACTGTCAGGCGTGGCTGTAGCACTGCATCCGCTGATCGCGGCAGATGCTATGAATAAAACGGTTATCAGCAGAAATGTCATCAGGTCCTTTGCCATGATTAAAGTATCCTCTCCCTATCCTCCTCTTCGTTAAAAATATAAGGCGGAGGCTTATAGCCCCCGTCATTTTATGACAAATCGTTCAAACGTTCAATTCAGAACGTCCTTCATGTATCTGCCACCGACGTGTCCCACACGTCCGAGAACTCGGTCGTGTAGAGGTCAGAAGCCTTGATCTCGCCCGGCTGCAGCAGGCCGTCTGCGACCATGGCGTCGATCCATGGCTGGATCTTCTCATCGGTGATCACGCCAGAGTAGCTGTACCAGTGGACAGTGGAGGCGTCCAGACCGATATTCTTGGCGGTGATGGCACCAGCCTCGTCGCGGTGGTCGTTCGCCCAGATCAGAGCTTCGCGGAATGCCTTGCTGAACTTCCTTACCGTGTCCGGGTTGTTCTTGATGAAGTCTTCGGTGAAGACCAGCAGGCTCGTGCCCGCATTGGTGCCGAACGCGTCCGTGCTCGTGAAGTAAATCCTCACGCCGCCATGCTTTTCAGCCGCAGTGAAGAAGGGCGGATGCAGGGTGATCACGTCGACGGTGCCCTGTCTCAGCGCCGCTTCCTGCAGCGGATCGGAGAGAATCACCAGCTCTACGTCATCCTTGGGGATGTTGTTCTTCCGCAGCCATGCATTGAGTTCCAGGTCGGCGCAAATGCCCGTGGCTCCGACGGCGATCTTGACCTTGCGGTTGTTCGCCTGGACGAATGTCGGTATGTCGGCTGGCGTCCGCAGGGTGCTGTTTTCCAGGACGAGGAAGTGCATATGGTCCTTGCCCAGGTTCTCCGGGGCATTGCCATTGACCGGTTCCGTGCCATCGAGCAGTACGCCCTTGACATTCGCTCCGGCCTTAATCAGGTTGATGATAGTATTAGGATGTCCGGAATAAACGTTGGTCTGTCCGCTCGCCAGCGCTGCAGGCTGCAGCGACCAGTCGAGGTGGCCAGCGTCAACGAAGTTGGTTCCGGAGTTGTTGAAAAAGCCCTTCTCCACACCCACGAACCAGGGCGTTCCCGCACAATCCTTGTTTACGTTAGCTACGATAGTAGTAGTCTGTGCATTCGCATTGTTATTCCCTTTCGTTAACACCAGGACACCGGCAACGATCACTATGATCAATATAACGGCTATTGCCCCGATGATATACGTGTTTGTCTTCTTTTTATCTGCCATTTATGTTCCTCCTGATAGTTATGATTATATTGCGATCTCCTCTTTTCGCGCCGATATACGCCGTTCGACGTACGTCAGCAGATAGCTGATCAATATGCCCAGAATGGCCACCGTCACGATGCCAACGAACATCTTGGGCATGTTAAAGACTGCCTGAGCCTGTATGATCATGAACCCAAGGCCCGAGCGGGCACCGATCATCTCCGCGCCGATGAGCATGAAGAACGCGAACACGGCGCTCATGCGTATGCCCGTGAATACCGTGGGCAGCGACGCTGGCAGCAGTACCTTGTAGAACATCTCAAGCTTGCCGAGCCCCACCGATCGCGCCATCTTTACCAGCGTCGGATCGACGTTCCTGATCCCGGTCACCGTATTGAAGAGCGCCGGCCAGACACATACCCATAAGATAATGGCTATCTTGGACTCTTCGCCAAGGCCCAGCAGGACTATGAAGACGGGCAGGAGCGTGAACGGGTTCGCCTGGCCGAGCACCTGCAGCAGCGGGTTGATCGCGTCCTCGAACCACTTGAACCAGCCGCCCAGCATGAAGCCCAGCGGCAGTGCGATGGCCATAGCCAGGCCAAAGCCGAGGGCTACGCGCACGAGACTGATCAGAATGTTGTTGGGGAGTTCGCCGCTGGCGATCAGATCAAGACCTTTGCTCAAGATGACGGTCGGTCGGGGGATGATAATCGGGTTCACCCACGCGAAGTTGACAGCCAGCTCCCAGAGCACCAGGAATATGGCTATCGCGCCCGTCTTGTGTATCGTCTTCTTGCTAATATTCACGACCCCGGCCAGACTCAGCCCGGAGCCTTCGGCTTTCTCCTTCCGGCTAACTACCGTACTCATGCAGATCACCGACGACTGGATTCTGTATGGCAGCGACTGGCTTCTGTCCGTAGGTGCAGGCATCTACCGTGCACCTGTTGCAGTTCTCGCTTGACTTCGTGACTTCCTCTTTCAGCAGTTCCCAGAGCTGGTGCCTTGTCTTCACGAACGCATCGGAAACCTTGACATCGTCCCTGAGCCGCTCTTCCCGGGTCAGCGGCACTTCTACTACGCTCTTGATGACGCCAGGTCGTGCGGTCATCACCGCTACACGGTCAGCCAGGAACACGGCCTCATCTATGCTATGCGTGATGAACACGATCGTTTTGCCTGTGCTGCTTGCGATGAGTAACAGGTCGCGCTGCAGTATCTCCCTCGTCTGTGCGTCCAGTGCGCCGAACGGCTCGTCCATGAGCAATATGTCAGGGTTGAGCGCCAGCGCCCGTGCGATGGAGACACGCTGTTTCATGCCACCGCTCAGCTCGTGGGGATAATGGTCCTCGAAGCCGGAGAGTCCGACCAGCGACAGGAAGTTGTTGGCTTTCTTCGTCCGCTCGCCTTTCTCTATCTTCTGGCTCTCCAGGCCGAACTCCACGTTGCCGCGCGCCGTCCGCCAGGGAAGCAGAGCGTACTGCTGGAAAACGACGGCGCGATCTAGTCCAGGTCCTTCGATGGGCTTCCCGTCGATCAGGATCTGGCCTCCGGTGGGCCGGGACAGCCCAGCGATCAGGTCCAGGAACGTCGACTTGCCACAGCCGCTGGGTCCCAGGATGACGTGGAACTCTCCCTTCTTTATGGCAAGGTCCACGCCCCCGAGGGCCAGCGTCTCTCCATTGTGGTCCCCGTTACTTTTTTTACCGTTATTTTTCGCAAAGGCTTTTTCGACCTTCACTGCTTCGATTTTTGTCATAGTAACCTCAAGGGCATGTATGTCCTTATGTCTCAATTTGATGCTCTTTTATAATATTCTTGGTAATTGCGCAATAGTTGACCACATGCTTCGCATACCATGATTTTAACGGCAATATTGTCGGTATCGATACGAAAACCGACAATATCACGCATCATATTTACCGTATTTTTTGCATAATTGCACAGGCTTCTCAGGTTGAATCGAAATGCGATCGCTGAAGAAGACGGTCATTCAACAAACGAATAGTCGGTAAAAAATAAGAAAGGCGCCCGGACGGAGACCAGATGTATGTCCGTGCGCCCATACTGGCCGAGGTCACTCTATGGATAGATAATCGCTTACAGCGGCCCGATGTATTTTGCGGTGATGTCCTCCAGCAGCGCTGTTCCTCCGCGGTAGCCCGCATAGGTGCGCTCGACGATCACCCGGTCATACATGGGGAACGCGATGCTCAGGTGTGCCACGCTGAATTCTTTGGCCGCCGGCCATTTCTCCAGCGAGGTGGCGAAGAGCACCTGGAAGCTCCTGTTCCGCAGGTTCTCCCGTATCTTGAAGGTGTCCTTCTCGAAGATGATCTCCGGCTTGAGGATCGATTCGACGTTATCCGTAAGTTCCTTCCTTATCCACTCCCTTGCCTCCTCGGGCGGGTTATCTGTGATCTGCACGATCTCTGGCAGGTACCCGACTTCGTTGGCCAGGAACTTCACCACGCTGATCACGGTGTTGGTGTCGCCCACGAATGCGGAATACGGGTGCGGCAGGCCGATGATGACGGCATCCGTGATGTACTCCACCCAGCGGTATGCCCGTCTCTCTTCTTCTGCAATGACCTTCTCGACTTTCTCCTTCGGTATGTGGAGCTTCTTCGCCACGGTCCGGAGGAACTCGGAGGTCTGCTTGGGTCCGGTGGGGACGCCCGGGAAGGAGATATAGTCCTGGTCGAACTTCTCTTTGAGCTTCTTCGCGGTCGGGTGTCCGTTCCATGTAGAGAGAACGATATTCAGCTCGGCCGACGGGATCTCCTTGATCTTCTTGACGCCGTCGAACTGGGTGAACAGGATGTTCGCCTCCACGCCGATCTTGGCCAGCAGGTCCTTTACTATGTTCAGGTCGCCCTTCCAGAAGATGTGCTGGAATGGGACGACGCCGAGGATGTTGACCCTCTTCTTTATCTTCGGCTGAGGCACCAGGAGCTGGTCCGTGATGGCGCCCAGCAGCTCTTCATAGCCGTCATAGGTGTTGCCCTTGAAGCCGGACGTGTTGACGTATATTACATCTGGATTGCCTTTGCCCTTGAACTCCTTGACGACCGACTCGACGTCGTCGCCGATCATCGCGGGCACGCAGCCCGAGATAACCACGTAGAGCTCGCCGACCATCAGTTCGATGGACGACTGGATCAGCTTGCGCAGCTTCTCCTCGCCGCCGAAGATCACATGTTTCTCGATCAGGCAGCTGCAAGGGGTGCTGGTGCCGCCCTGGGAGCCGGCAGCGTTCTCGCCTGCGGCGTAGAACACGCCCAGCAGCTGGGCGATGCCGCAGCCAGCGCCGGCGTGCAGGATGGGGACGGCGTCGTAGATCGCCGTCGTGGTGATGTACGCGCCTCCCAGCGAGCAGGTATACCTCGGTGCTTCAGCTATCTCGGGGAACTGATAGATCTCCGATTTGCTTTCCGTATTTGTCATTTTTTACACACCTGTGTCTTCTTCAAGATAGTACAGCGGGTTCTTCTGCTGGAAGTACCAGGGCTTGTAGCCCTCTTTGGTGTTGGCCTTCATGGTCCTGCCCAGCGAGGTGTTCTTGAACGCCTGCAGCAGGAAATTGCCATACGCCACGGCGCCGGCGTAGGCGCTCTGCTGGGCCCAGATGTTGGTGTCGCCCCGGAGCGAGTGCACGCGCGTCACGCCCTTGAGGCGCTTATAGGCGGCGCCCTGGAACGGGCAGGTCAGCGTCAGGTCCGGATCAAGCACGCGGTTGATGTGCGTCTGCTCGGCCGCCTGGAACGTGTTGACCAGGATATCAAAGTCGCCGATAGTTTCGATGACCTTCTCGAGCTCTTCCAGGATCAGGTTGTCGTAGTCCTGGCAGAGCGCTGCGGACGACTTGATGCCCATCTCGTCGAAGTAGGGCATCTGTGCGAGCAGCCGGCCCTGGCCCAGCGCGCCCAGGACTTCCACCTTCTGGCCGTTGGGCTTGATGCTGGCAAACTCGTCCTTGATCGCCTTCATCTTCGGGTCCCACTTCTTGTGCTCCTCGGCGATGACGATCTCGGCTTCCTTCTCCCGGCTAGTGAACTCGCCGATCTTGCGGAGCCAGCCGTCAGTGTTGGCAAAGCCCATGGGCGTCGGGTAGAGGAAGTATGGCACTCCGTACTCCTGCTTCAGCCCGCGGGAGATGTAGTCCGTGTAGGTCGGGCAGAGTGGCGCGGTGAGCGCTGCTTCCGAGAGCTGCTCGAACTGATCCACCGAAGCGAACTCGGGGACAAAATTGACCCGCAAATTCATCCGGCCAAGCAGACGCTTGATCTCGATGCGGTCCTGCCAGGTGTAGGACAGCATGCTGGCCACGTTGACCAGGTCGTCCTGCTTTTTCTCCGGTTTTTTGACCAGGTACTTGAGTACGCCGTGCCAGAACGCATCATAGCCAGTCTGGACCAGGCGAGAGCGTATGCCTTCGCAGTGGATGGGCACGATGCGGGCCCGTATGTCCGGCTGTACCTCGTTGACCGCTCCCTCGATGTCCTCGCCCATGATGCCCGAGGCGCAGGAGGTCAGGATGAAGATGGCTTTCGGGTCGTAGCGGCTCTGGGCCTCCCTGATGGCTGCCTTCAGCTTGTCCGTGGCACCATAGACCACGTCGCGCTCGTTAAGCGCAGTGGTCATCCAGTGCAGGTCGTAGTTTGCCGGCGCCCCCATCGTGCTGGGGATGTGCTGGAACATTTCCCTGTAGCCCAGCGACGCACACGAGCAGCCGACGGGCGCGTGGTAGATGATCGCCGCGTCGCGGATGGTGTTGACCCTTACCGTCAGGTAGAAGTTCAGCGTGCAGCCCTGGGTTTGCTGGAACTTACGTTCGCAAGGTTTGAGCTTGCCCGCTTTAGCGTTCTTGACAAGGTCTGTGACCTTTCCGTAGTATACGTTGATGCCATTCGCCCGTTCCTCGCGGTTCGGACATGTAGTTTCTGCGAGGTTGATGTGCGTGTCGACTATATGCGGTTCATGACCTGCGTGCATAATTACACTCCTTTTACAGTTCTTCTTCTACTGGCCGTCTTCGATACGATGGCCTTCGGTGATACTGTTTTTGAGATGATCGACTCCCTGCCCGGCCTGACAGAGGTCTGCGTTTCTCCCTGCTCAAGCAGTCGGTCAGACCAGCTCTCGGCCCACGTCTTCAACTGATCGACATCCAGCGGCGCCGGAACGTACTTCTCAGTGTTGCCGTAGATCTTTTTCGCCAGGCTCCGGTAAACGTCCGCCTGATCTGAGTCTGGCGCTCCTTCGATCACTGTTTTGCCCTGCAACTCGCACTTCGTGACAGTGAGCGAGCGCGGGACATACTGGGCGATCGTCGTCTTTGTATGCTTGCTGAAGTCGTTGATGATCTCCTTGTGAGCGGGGAGGTTCACCGAGTTGGCAATGATGCCGCTGAACAGGGCACCGCCGCTGTTGGCGTACTTCTTGATGCCCTTGAACAGGTTGTTGGCGGCGTAGATCGCCATGAAGTCCGAGGAGCTGACAGTGTAGACCTGCTCGGCAACTCCTTCCCGGATCGGGATGCCGAAGCCGCCGCAGACTACGTCGCCCAGCACGTCGTAGATGACCACGTCCGGCCTGTACGTCTCGAACACGCGCTGCTGCTTCAGGAGCTCGATCGCAGTGATGATGCCCCTGCCTGCGCAGCCCACGCCCGGCTCCGGGCCTCCTGCCTCGACGCATAGTACGCCGTTGAAGCCCTCGTGGACGACGTCATCGACGTTAACACGCTTGCCGCTGCGCAACGTGTCCAGCACCGTGGGGATGAACTTGCCGCCACGAAGGGTGTTGGTGGAGTCGCTCTTAGGATCGCATCCGATCTGCATGACCTTGTAGCCTTGATCAGAAAGCGCAGCGCTGATGTTAGAAGATGTGGTAGATTTTCCGATACCGCCCTTCCCGTATATTGCGATGTTTCTGATTTTTGCCATATAGATATCCAATGGAATCTTTGGGCTCGCGTGGCTATATAAAATGGGCAATCAGCAATAATTAGTGCAGTGGTTAGATTTTAGCACGAGTTGTGGCAATAGTTGTATGATCTTTTCGCTTTTCCGACCGGAACGTTACCGCTTTCGAGCCGGATTCAGAACGGATTAGGCACGAACCGCCTGAAGATAAGCGGTTAAAATCTGTTATGGTCCTATTTTTATTGGTGACGCGTCGATGAAGCGAAAAGAGATTTCGTTAGCACTACTGCTCGCAGTCCTTCAGACATCGGCAATCGCTGCAATGGGCTGTGTCGGCGGCAGTGGCGCGATCGTCCAGGCGGAACCGCAGGTTACTCCGACGCCGGAATACGAGTTCGTCGTAACTGGCGGCGCGACCTCCCCCGTGACAGTGACGCTTTCAGAGCTCCATTCCCTCGCACAGACGAGGAAGGACGTATATTATTGTGAGGAGTGCGAAAAGAGCGGCGATCTGACGCCATACTATGGGCCGCTCGCGGCGGACGCGCTCGCGAAGGCAGGGCTGCCGGAGGGCAATTTCTCGCTCAAGGTATCGGCGGCGAACGGCCTAAGCATCACGTATACCCGCGATCAGGTCGAAAACTCGATCATCGCGCTAAAGAAGAACCAGACTGAACTGACAGGCTCGCCTGAGAACGGCATCGTATTCCTGTACGCCGGCGGAGACAGTCTCGAATGGGTGCCCCTGCTGTCCAGGATAGAGATCGTGCAGGCAAAGACCTGAATCTTGCGAGGAATCAATAATGAAATTAAAAAATGTACTGCCCTACATCCTGATAATCGTGATCGTAGCAGTCGTGCTGTCCGCAGTCATCGTCATCGCTATGGAAAAAAACGGGGAGCCGAAAAGCGATGACGATGAGCTTACCAACTTAACCGCCGGCCAGTTCGCGTTCGTCGAGCATCAGATACAGACAGACGCTTCGCTTAACGGGGACAACAGCAGCACATCGCCTGCATATGCGTACCTGGGCTACCCTACATATAATGCCAGCCAGCTCCAGGCGGTGTACGCCAGCACGATGCTCCCAAGGATCAACGACAGCCTGAAAACGATTTTCCAGGAGGGCTCTTTCATCGGCCCGTCAGGCTGCCACGGGGCGCAGTTGAACGTAGACGGCATTTATCACTTCCCGTACACGTCGGAAGGAGACGTCGTAGTGCTGGCCGTAGACGGCGACGGTGTGGCTTATCTCATCTATAACAGCCAGCCGGTCATATTAAAGCCGGGAGAAGTCTGGTATGATAACCAGTCATATTCCGACACCCTGCGGTCCTACACGAACCCTGACGAAATGGTCACTATCAACATAACGGTGATCGATCGCATCACGAACTATGGCATCTACGGGGAATAGCGCAGGAGCGAGACCATGGCCGGTAAGAAAATCAACGGACGAGCCCTGATCTGGCCGGCGGCCGCAGTGTCGGCCCTGGTAATCATCGCCTCTGTCATTTATATTTTCGCTGTCGCCGGAACTGATGCAGGGACCGGGACAGGAGACTATACCCTGAAAGCGAGCGTCACCAACGACTGCACCGGTACGCCCTGGTTCGTCGGTCAGGAAAAGGGCTTCTTCAGGGATGCCGGGCTGAATTTCGTCGACGTCGGCCAGACGGTGACAGAGCAGCGGGGAACGGCGCTGGCGTTGGGGCAGATCGACGTTCTCGACGTCGATCCGCTGACTCTGGTGAACATGGTCAAGTCCGGGGTGAAGGTAAGGGCCGTGGCTCAAAGCGGCGACTCGTCGAATGACGGGGATACCGACAAGGAGTTCATGCAATGGCTGGTCGTCAACGACAGCAGCCTCCAGTCATTCGCATCGATCGGAGCGAGCAACCGGACGATCAGGATCGGGATCGGGGCCCTGGGGACCGCTCCGGAGCTCCAGACCGAAGCGCTGCTGGACAAATATGGCGTGCCACGGGAGAAGGCAGAGTTCGTCGTCCTCCCTGAACAGAACCAGTACCAGGCCCTCCGGCAGGGGCTCATCGACGTGGCAGTGCTGCACGCGGCATTCTACGCATGCGCCCATGCCCAGGGCGGCGTCAGGATACTGGCGACGAGCACCGATGCGTTCGGCCCCGCCGGAGGCATGACCCTGCTGATCGCCACGGAGCGATTCATCGAGGAACATCCTGAAACGATGAGCAAGTTCATAACCGGATACAAGAACGCGGAAACGTGGTGCAATGCCAACCGCGCAGAGGCCGGCGCCATTACGGCAAGGCATCTGGGGATCTGTACGGGCGTCTCCCACTATTACAGCGGAACCGGCACAATCAACGTTTCCCAGCTCCAGTACTGGATCGACACGATGACAGACTGCGGCATCCTGAGTCCGGGCGAGCTGAAGCCATCGGACTTGTACACTGATCAGTTCAAAGACGTATGGTGATACCTATGGAGAACTATCTTTTACTGAAGGCTGCGCTGCTCACCGAAGGCATCCGCGCCGCCCCTGAAAGCCTGCGCGAGCTGGGAACGAAATACAAAGAGCAGAACCACGGGCTCTTCGGCTGGGATTTCGAAAACCATGTCGACGTAAAGCTGCCAGACGATTTCTGTCTACCGGATGGGACGGTCGTGCAGTTCCGCCTGAACTCCCGGTCTCCGTATCACGTAGCAGCGCGCGATGGCAAGCTTGTCCTTCATTTCAACGATCGTGAGCTGTGCGATGTCAAATGGATAGCGCGGCCGTCGTACTATGACACGAAGACGACGCAGGGCAACGACATGATCAAGATCGGCCAGATCGGCGGGGTGGACTCCATGTTTTTCTGCTACCAGAATTACTGCTCTCATTTCGCCAAAAACAAGCAGTGCTCCTTTTGCAATCTTGTCTCGACAAATAAGGTATACGACTCCGTTTTAAAGAAAAAGAATGCAGACGAAATCGGAGAGGTAACGCAAGCTGCATGGTCTGAAGGCTCCGTCAACCACGTGAACATCACCGGAGGATGCTTTAATCCCAGACAGGAGGTAGAAGTGGTTTCCAGTCTGATGAAATCTATCCGGGAGCACACGGGTTTCGACAAGGTCCCGGGCGTACTGCTCCCTTCCCCTGCCAAAGGCGAAGCGATCGACCAGTACCACGAAACAGGCATCGGTGCCCTGTGTTACAGCATGGAGATCTGGGACGAGCGCACCTACAAAGCCATCTGTCCGGGAAAAGCAGAGAGCACTTCTCATGACGAATTCGTCCGGTCCATCGAAAAAGCGGTCGAGGTATTCGGCGAAGGGAACGTATATGGGGTCTTCGTCATGGGCCTGGAGCCGAAGGAGACGTTTCTTGAAGGCGTGAAAACGTTATCCGGCCTGGGAGCGAACATCGTCCCGTTCGTATGGTCCCCCAACCCGGGCTCCAAACTGGCAGGACACCGGGCGCCATTCGCCGAATGGTACGCGGACACGATCACGGAAGCGGCGGAGATCGTGCACGAAAACAAGGTTCCGAAAGGGACAGAAAACCATTGCTACCTGTGCGACGGAAATTCGATGTTGCACGACGCCCTGCGATTAAAAGGTATCGTATAGCCTGATCTTTCACATCTGTCCGGGTTATGCGGCAATAAATCCCTGTTTGCGGGCTTAGATATATGTGAGAGACCATTAGATGTATTGCAACCACACAAGACACCAAGGGAAATAAGAAGGGCGGGAGCAAGTCCTCTTCCGCCCTCCGCCTCCATTTTTCAGAATACCCCATTCCTGTGACATTGCCGCCGGTACGATCCGTAATCTGGCAGCCGGGCAGTACATTCGCTATTCTGTTCGAAATCTCGCCAGAAGGTCACAATTTTTGCCTCTTCGCCTAACTATATTTAAGATGGAGTGCCTATAACGATTGTTAAGTAATGCAGGAATGGCCGAGTGCCTAGGCAGCCGACCCACGTCGGTCCAGGAAAGTTCAAATCTTTCTTCCTGCTCCATGCAGAAGTGGCAGAGTGGCTATGCAACCGACTGCAGATCGGTTCAGGAGAGTTCAATTCTCTCCTTCTGCTCTCGATTTTTCAGGCCAGTTCAAGCGCAGTTTCAAGGCCTATCCGCGCGAATATGGCAATAATTACTGATACCTTTAAAGTCATATTTCATAAAGTGACAGGTGATAACTATGGCATTACTCGACGTTATCGGAAACAGGCGAAGCATAAGAGCATACAAGAACGAACGCATACCGAAAGACAAGCTGCTAAAGCTGCTCGAGGCAGCAAGGCTCGCGCCTTCGGCGGGAAATCGCCAGGTCTGGAAGTTTATCGTCGTCGATGACGAAGGGGTCCGGCAGCAGCTGGTCAAGGCATGCAATAACCAGGCCTTCGTTTCCTCCGCCTCGCACGTCATCGCAGGCGTTGGCGACCCGGCCCAGAAGTGGCATCAGGTCGACCTTGCCATCGCGCTCGAACACATAGTGCTCGAAGCCGCCGATCTCGGACTTGGAACCTGCTGGATCGGCGCATTCAGCGAGGACGAGGTAAAGAAAATCCTGAAAGTCCCGGCGGATAAAAAAGTGGTCGCTTTGCTTACCGTGGGCGTCCCTGCAGAAGCTCCGGATGCCAGGCCAAGGAAAGCGCTGGAAGATGTCGTGTCATACAACTCATATTAGCGGCTCGACGAGCGCTCTCTGCCCGTTCTCCTGATCATCTTTCATTGAGATTTTGCAAGGGAAGACGACTCAGTAATAAACGATTCATGGCAAAAATGCCCCTATTGCGACCTTTAAATACGCATGACTGCAGAGCATATATGGCAAATATGCCGTGTCCACCAGATCTTTAAAGGGCGGGACTGGCTTACTCTCGCCCGCCGCCTCTTTTTATAGTCTCGTCCCGAAAGATAAACGGGCATCTTCTCGTGTGAATGAAGCGGGCCTGAAAACGTGGGCGTCCGGAGGCATTCTCCGCGTGCGCACGCGTTACCAGGCCCCTGCGTCTTATCCCCAGCAGGTCAGCACATATTCTGTATCCTGTTCGTCGTGGACAAGGAACTTCACAGGCACCGGCACGTCCTTCACCGACCAGTAGGTATACCGGATGTCCCCTGAAGCGCCCGTATATTTTGTAGCCTCGTAAGTCTTGTTATCGATGGTCACGGTTTCAATGTCAGAGTAGATGAGAGATGCATTCGCGAATTTCGGCGATGCCAGGTCTTCCCCTTCCCACTTCGAGAAGTTCGCAGCGTCGATGTCGAAGTCACTGGACACTTTGCCGTCCTTGATCAATATCTCGTGTATCTTTAATGCACTGCCATCAGACGGTTTGCTCCAGATGTCCAGGTAGATCAGCGTTTCCGGCAGCATGTCCATGGTGATGTTCACATGGTTCACTGTCTGTCCGTCGACTGTCTCATCCGCATATCGATAGGTGTGGACCATGGGCATGCCCATCATACCCGATATCCTGTACTGGTACCAGTCGAACTTCGCGTGATCGAACAACGATGCAGGGGTAACATTTGATGCCGGAGTCGGCGTCACAGTCGGCGTAGGGGTTGCGGCATGAGCAGGCGTCGGTGTCGCCGCAGGGGTGCTCGTCGCGCATCCCGAGACGATGACAACGGCTGTCAGCGTTACGATCAGAGCTATTAGTGATCCAATACTATGCTTCATAAAAGTTCCTTCATGTTTAGATAGTTCCTATACTATCAAATAGTACAAATTGGTATAATGGCTTGGATAACGGCTATTTGTGTCAGATTCTTCCGGTTTATGGCAAGATCGTGTGGTCAAAAAGATGAACGGTCAATGCGCGATCTGACATTGGCCTCGTACTTAATCGGGCCTCGCCAGAGCTTTGCCGCTCAGGTAGGCTGATTGCATAAAAATGACGATATACTAATCGTTTCTCTGTGCTTACTGGCCGGTGTCAAATATGTCGTCTCGAAGATAAAAATAGCCTTACAGAGGCCCGGTGAACTTCGTAATGATGTCCTCCATCAGTGTAATGCCACCACGATATCCCGCGTAAGTATGATCCACGATCATCCGGTCGAGTATGGGGAATGAGACGCTGAGGTGCAGCGCATCATTGAACTCGGAGGTGATGTACTTCTCGAGCGAGCTGGCCAGCAGTATCAGGAAGCTCCTGCCTTTCAGGCGCTGTCGGATCAGATGAGAATCGGTCTCGAAGACGACTTCTGGCTTGATCACGCATTCGATGTTCTCCGAAAGCTCTCGAAATATCTCCGGGCGTTTCTGCTCCGGGGGATTATCCGTAATGACGACGATGTCCGGGAGGAAGCCTGACTCGTTTGCGACGTATTTAGTGATGCCGATCGCAGTGGCACTGTCACCGATCACCGCAGTATAAGAATGGGGCATCCCGATGATCAGGGCGTCGCCGAAGTATTCGACGTGCCTGTATGCCATGCGCTCCTCTGCAGCAATGACTTCTTCTGCAATCTTCTTCCGGGACTTCAGCTTCTCTGTCACTAACCTGAT
Source organism: Methanobacteriota archaeon (assembly GCA_023436075.1). Taxonomy (GTDB): domain Archaea; phylum Halobacteriota; class Methanocellia; order Methanocellales; family Methanocellaceae; genus Methanocella_A. Next base: position 219 of record JAEZKS010000250.1, on the reverse strand, counting down.
CAGCGCGGTCGTCTGTTTAGGCCCGACTGGCACGCTCGGGAAGGTCACGTACGGCGTGCCGAACTTCTCCTTAAGCTTACCCGCAATGTTATGGCCCACCCACGGGTTCAGGACGACGTTAAGCTCGGCCGCAGGTATCTTCTTCAGCTTTTCCGGCCCGTCGAACTCACCGAAGATGACGTTGGCTTCCACCCCGATCTTTGCGAAGGTGTCCTTGAT
>JAEZKS010000228.1 GCA_023436075.1 Methanobacteriota archaeon | reverse complement strand
CCGTGTCAAGAACAACCTGCAGATCATCTCCAGCCTGCTCAACCTGCAATCCACCTACATCAAGGACCAGCAGTCGCTCGGCATGTTCAGGGAGAGCCAGAACCGGGTCAGGTCCATGGCGCTCATCCACGAGAAGCTGTACCAGTCAAAGGACATCACCCGCATCGATTTTGCCGAATATATCCGCAACCTTGCAGGCAACCTGATACGCTCGTACGGGCCTAACCCGGCAACGATAAAGATGAACATCGACACGGACGAGATCTCGCTCGGCATCGACACGGCCATCCCGTGCGGCCTGATCATCAACGAGTTGGTGACCAATTCGCTCAAGTACGCATTCCCGGACGGCCGTAGCGGAGAGATACGAGTGTCCATGAAACACGAGAATGACGGGAAGTACCGGCTGGTCGTCAGCGACAATGGCACCGGCCTGCCCGGGCCCTTCGACCCCCGAGGGGCGTCTACGCTGGGCCTGCAGCTCGTAGCGACGCTCGTCGATCAGATCAGCGGCACCATCGAAGTCAACAACAAAGACGGCACGGAGTTCATCATCAGGTTTTCCGAGATGAGTACGCGCGATGCGCCACGGGAAAGAACGCAGTAAAAAGCCGATGTCAGGGGTTCCCTGCCACAGCGTGAAGAGAAATCACTGTACGACGACGAATTTGTAGAACATGTCGTAGTCGGAGAGCGTGTCTTTGATCCATCGGACGTCCGACGGAGGAGTCGACTTATTGACGTGGACGATCACTTCCGGCAGGTCGCCGCTGCCATCCTTCATTTCGAAGGAGTCCACCATCGACGAGAGCCGGAGGCTGTCGTTCGGGTTCCCCAGCAGGTTGAAAATCTCTTCGGCGAAATCGCTCATGGTATCTCACATAATACCTTCTATCATATAAAACATGCCCCCGTGTAAAGGAAAAAAGGTCTGCCCTGCCTGCGAATGTACTCGCGGACCTTCCTTCGGGCGGTCGTTAGCGTGCGTACTATTCTTGCCGGAGCTTTCGACTTTGAACGCAAGGAACAGTTTAAGGCCGCAGAGAACAGGTTCTATTTAAAAGGACGAGCGTTAACTTAAAAGTAGCCGCGTTCTCTGCGGCCCAATACCGCGCTCATTTTTCTGCATCAGGCGATTAAAACAGAGCCTGGCGACCTTAACAAGAGAGCCCGGCGGCTCAGTCGCGCGCGCACGCGAAGAATGCCTGGCCTGCTGCGGAATGCCCATCTCGGGGCACTCACATTTTAAAACCTTTTGAGAGTGACTATAATCGAATGTTGATTATTTATTCTTCCGGGCAACCAGTATGATGCTCATGCCCAGTCGGTTCACGGGCCATATGCCGTAGGTACGGTTCTCTGCCGCAGAGAGCGTCCGGAATGCCAGCCGCGTAGCCGGGCCGGGTTTGTCTTTCAGCATGAGCGGGCTCGGGATGAGGTTGGTGATGGCATGGATACCGTATACGGACTGCACTTCAAACCCGCGCTGTCGCAACTCGCGGCTCAGCTCTGAATAGGTGAACGTCCGCAGGTGCAGCATCCGCACTTTGTCGCCGTCGAATGCCAGCGGGAACTCGTAAGGGTAGCCCTCTCCGAGCGGCCGCCGGAAGTAGCCGATCACGTGATCGAGCTTTTCATGGTAGGCCAGAGGATCACCGATCATTGTGCTCAGCAGGCACCAGAACATGTCGGGACGCCACTTGTTATCCGACTCTAGGAAAACGATGCCCCCCGGCTTCAAGACCCTGCTGATCTCGTCGAAAAAGCACTGGTAGTCGGGGAGGTGGTTGATCGTGCTCCCGGCGCATGACACGGCGTCGAACGCAGCATCCCGGAACGGCAGATTACATGCGTCGGACACCATACAGACGTTCGTGCCGAGCTTCTGGTTTGCCACCCGCACCAGTCCGGCGCTGATGTCGATCCCGGCAACGTCGAAGCCGCCTGCCGTGAAAAGCTGCGTCTGCTGGCCGCTGCCACATCCGACGTCGAGAACGGACGCGCCCGGCGAAAGCGCAGGGATGAAACGCCTGGCGATCAGGTCGCGTATCCTGCCGAACAGGTAAGGGAAAAACAGCCCCTCGTACGTATCGTATATGGCCGACGCATCGTCGTATACGTCCGCGTTGTATTTCTTCAGCGTATCAGGATTCGGCGTGATGGTATTGCCTGGCACGTTCCCACCGGATGCACCTATACATGCAGGGGGTGATAATAAGCATTATGATGATAAAAAAGCCGTAGTTTCGGGCATTTCAGGAAGCCCGAAACTACATTTCAGGTCACATTTGCCGTTTTATCCGCTATATCCATATCCCGGATATGGGTAACCGGGATATGGGTAGCCTGGATACGGATATCCTGGAGACGGGTAACCAGGGTAGGGATATCCTGGGTATGGATAGCCAGGAGACGGGTATCCAGGAGACGGGTAGCCCGGATACGGATAACCGGGGTTGATCGGTGTAGGCGTCGGAGTCGGATATCCTGGCGACGGAGGTGGCGTCGGACACCCTGGCGTTGGAGTCGGGTATCCTGGTTTCGGCGTCGGGGTAGGCGTCGGATAGCCAGGCTTCGGCGTCGGAGTCGGTGTTGGCGTCGGCGACGGAGCAGGCGTATAATTGCCGTCCAGGTAGTTGATCGCGTTGATGATGCTGATCCGGCCGTAGCCGTAGTTGCTGTTCGGCACACCGGAGCCCAGCGGCTTCGCGGTCTTCTCCATGATATCCTTGACCTGCGCCGGAGTCAGGTCCGGCTTTTTCTCCAGCAGGAGAGCGATCGCACCCGACACCATGGGCGTAGCCATCGACGTGCCGCTCATCGACAGGTAATAATTGTCGATAGCCTTGCCATCGTTGGTGCCAGCAGCCCGCGTGGATACGATGTCTTTGCCAGGAGCACTGACGTCCGGCTTGATCGTGCCATCGCGGTTCGGGCCTCTTGAGCTGAACGAGGCGATATTGTCGTTCTTGTCCGTGGCTCCCACGGTCAGGGCGTCAGGCGAGTCGGCAGGACAGCCGATCGTCCTGGCGTTCGGGCCGCTGTTGCCCGCAGCGCAGACGACGATCTTGCCGGCAGCGACTGCATTGTGAATAGCATCGTCCATGGCCTGAGAGTGCTGGTTGGAGCCGAGCGACAGCGAGATGATCCGTGCATCGGTCTTTGCCGCATAGTTGATGCCAGCCAGGATGTTGTTCAGGCTTCCCGAGCCGTCCTTGCCAAGCACCTTGACGCTAATGAACGACACTTCGGGGGCTACGCCCTTGTACTTGCCGTTAGACGCGGCGCCGTCGCCGCCGATGATGCCGGCGACGTGGGTGCCATGACCGAAGTCATCGTAGGCGGTAGTCTTGCCTTGCACATAGTCCTTGAACTCGACGATCCGGTCTTTCAGGTCGGGGTGAGTCCCATCGATGCCGGTGTCGACAATGGCGACCTTGATACCTTTGCCCGTGTAGCCGAGGTCCCAGGTCTGCGGAGCGCCGATGATGGGGGTCGCCTGTTCGAGAGTAGCATGGAACTCTATGTCGGGCTCCACGTACTTGACGTTCTCCAGGGCGCTGAGTTTCGCGGCTGCATCTGCGCCGGGCACCCTGATGGCGATCCCATTGATGAGATCATACTGCTGGAGCACGGTCGCATTGTTGTCGGCCGCGAAGGTCGCGACCTGGTCGTCAAGCGCGCTGACCATGCCCTGGCGGTCATTGAAGACGACAATGTAAGTATCCGTTTTTGGTCCGCTGGCGATGCCGGTGATCGGCGTGCCGGCGCTCACTACGAGCGCACTGGCCACGATCGCCAGACATACCAGAGCGACTAATATAGTGCGTTTTTTAATAGCTTACTCCTCCAGAGTTACTACCCTTAGACATAACAGAATAGGTTAAATACCTTCTTCTGCTTTTTCAGGCATTTATAGAAGTTATTTTGATTAATATTGGCAAGTAAGCGTTTAAAATAGTTATTAGAAGCCGATTAATAGCCTATTACGTAAAAGCAGGCATATCCAATGAGCAAATTTCCCCCGATTTATTTCTCCTTGTTTGCCAGGGTTTTGGTCGTGGAACACGACACATCAGGAGAAGAAACCCCTAGTGTTTCTTTTTAAGAAGCCGCTCCTGGACTTTATCGCTTTGCAGCTCCCGGAGAGCATCAGCAGCTATCCATCGGGCGGCCTTGCTGTCGATCGCCTGTACCTCCCTGGCAGTCGCGATGGCGCTCTGGTTCAACGCCATGTTATGTTTGCCGATGCTGCGCAGCGCCCAGTTGACCGCCTTCCGGACGAAGTTACGGTCATCAGCAGCGTACTTTTTAATCAGCGGGTAAAACTGCTCGAATGCCTCATTGCCGGCCTTTTTGTCGTGTACCGCGAGCGTAGCCATCATCACGAAGCCGGCGCGGCGGACGAACTCGCGCTCATCTCCCGCCCATCCAATGGCTTTCGAATAGGCGAACGGAGTCCGGTCGATCAGGTTGAAGCAGCACTGGTCACAGACGTCCCACGAGTCGAAATCCGCTACCCACCGGTCCATCTGGTCTTCTGTGATCATTGCCGGGTCGTCGACTATGCCCGCCAGTATCCGTGCCTCGTGTATTCCGGTTTCCCAGAGTTCGAGAGCCAGCTCGTGATCGGTGCCGATCGCTTTCGCCATATCCCGGAGCACGTTGACCGACACGCCGAAGGCATTGTCTGTCTTGATTCCGAACCTCGCCATGCCCTCTTTGTCCTTCGGGCTCTCTGCGGCCCTCAACTGCTCGACGATCACCTCTGCCGAAATCTTCCCCGGCTTCTTCGCCGACCTGTTGCTCATAGCAGTATGAATAACCTGCCGGGTTGATATATCTGCCGTGCCATCCAGTACCGGCTCTCCGGGCCGTTTTTTACGCGGGCAATCGTATTCTGGCGAAAAACGAAAAGAAAAGTGGCGAATGAGCATGATGGAACTTAAGCTAAACTGGATGGGCGACTATGGCGAAGTCATGGACGTCGCGAAGAAGACAGATAAGCCTGCCCTGCTGTTCTTCCATTCCATACATTGTACCGGCTGCAAGGCCATGCTGGAAAAAACGCTGCCAGACAGGGACGTGATCGAATATGCAGGAAAACGCTTCTCCCTGGGCATGTTCGAGTGGAGCGAGCCAAAGTCAAAAGACCTGGTGAAGAAATATGGCGTGGAGTGGACGCCCACGTTCATCGTCGCGGACAATAACGGCAATGAAGTATACCGTTTCGTCGGATATCTGCCCCCGAAGGATTTCGTCGCGCAACTGACGCTGGGCCTGGGTAAGCACGCGCTGAGAAAAGATGATTTTGATCAGGCTGGCAAATGCTTCGATAAAGTCGTGAAGAACTGCCCGAAAACCGAGGCTGCGCCCGAGGCTGCCTATTATCGTGGAGTGGCCGAGTACAAGAAGACAGAAGACCCGAAGAATCTGAAAGCGGCGTATGAGTACCTGACGAAGAACTATCCTGACAACGACTGGGCGAAGAAATCGATCGTCTGGAAGGACTTTTAGTCGTTCCTGAAAGGTTGTATATGCTGCGCAGTTAAAACGACGGGCACTATGTACATAGTGTTAACCGCGTGATAGCCTGTACAAAGCCACGCTAATGGATGTATAATCAGGTTCCTGTGCCCCTGCGCCACCGTGACCTCCGTGTTATCCGTTGTCAAAATATAATGCCCGACGTGCAGATGGGTTAACCGGTGCATGATCATGCTGGCGGGCGAGGAAGCGGAAGAAGAGCTCCGATGGCTGAGCGACGAGAAGTTTCCCTTATGGGAAGCATGTGGGACCGATGATAAGACGTTGCGTGATCTGGCGGCACGGACGTCTGGCCCGTTATACGATCCGGACAGACGCAACGGCTGGGCAAGTGTTTTCACCGAAGAAGGCGACCGGCTCATGGACAGGGCTCGATCGCCTGCGTTGAACAGTTCGGATAAGGCAAGCTTATATGACAGAGCCGCGCTCTACTATGGAATCGCCCGTGCTCCGGCCGCCGAAACGCCGAAAAAACGTGAAGCGTACCAGAGCCAGCGCGACGCTCTAGCAGAGGCGGCGCCTCATTTCGCTTACGAGTTCCACAGAGAGGAGATACCGCTCGGCGACACGAAGATCGCAGGCAACTATTACGAGCCACGGCAGTCGAAGGAGATCATCGTGCCTGAATCCGTGCTTCTGACCGGCGCCGTCGACATGACGAAAGAGGATATGCATTTCGTCGCCTCTCGGATCGCCAGTGACGGAATGGCCTGCCTTTGCATTGATATGCCCGGCACCGGGGAAAGCGAGTGGAAGCTGCAGCCGCCGGACGTCGACGACGTGTACGCCCGTGCGATCAAATATCTTGCCGGCCGGGGCGGCGACCCGAATCGTGTCGGCATGATGGGACTTGGCTTCGGCGGCTACTGGTCGCTGGCTTCTGCTGCGACGTGCCCGGAGCTCATGGCCATCGTCAACGCCGGAGGCCCGGTGCACCGGACTTTCTCCCATGAGAACCTGAAGAAGCTTCCCGGATATTACAAGCTCGCGCTTTCGACTGCGATGGGATATGACCCCGCGGACTTTGATAAGGCTCTGGGCATCCTCTCAGAGTTTTCCCTGCTCAAACGAGTCGATCTACGGCGCATCGACATCCCCGTACTGAGCATCAACGGCTCGAATGACCCGTACGTGCCTGTCGAAGACCTGTTCATCCTGGCGGAAGAAGGCAATGTGAAACAGGACGAGTGGGTCTTCCGGGAAGACGGTCATCTCGCCCCGCATCACTTCGACGAGTGGATGCCACGCGCGGTGGACTGGCTCGCGAATCGGCTTGGCGGACGAGATCGCATGCCGCGACCGGACCTGTACAACCCGTAACATCGGCCGCTCTGACAACACGACAGGTATAAGCCATTGCAATGCCTTTTTAAATGGGGAAACTATGAGACCTGAATATGGACAGGCGATTAAGGTCGGTCTCATCTGCGGCCTTGTGATTGCCGCTATTTATTTCGCTTCCGGCCTCATCGGCATGTGGCTGAACTCGACACCGGCCATGCAGGAGTATATGGACAAGCTGGTCGAACCTTTCAAGGACATGTGGAGAGACTGGCCGAACCGCGTTCAGCCGGTCACTTATACGTACCCGTCGGGCATGCCCTCGCCTCCGCTCGAGTATTACGCTAACATGGTGCTATCGCTGGCTATTCTGGGCGTCGAATTTATCGGCCTGCTGCTGGCCGGCGCACTTGCGTTCAGGGCGGTGAGGCGGCCAGGTTATACGACAAAGGATGCGATCTATACGGGCGCGCTCTCCGGCGCGGCCGCGTTCCTGCCGCTTTTCATCGTGATGCTAATCCTGTCGGTTATTTCGACTGTCTGGGGACCGCAGGCGAATCTACTGAGTGCGATGTTGCCCCCGGGCCTGTCAGAGGCTTTCCCGGCCATCGCTTTGATCGGCGTCGGCTGTTGCTGCCTGCCACTGGGCCTGGCGATGTCAGCCATCATCGCAGCCATCGGGGCCCTGGCATACACGCTGTTGGCACCCGAGTCGAGCCGCCAGCGACATCTGCCTAATCCATGAAATCTTTGTTTTCAATTTTTGTCGGCAGGTAATTGTTTGCAGTAAATTCAATGGATTTGCTAACCAGAGCATCCTGCTCGATCTTGTACCCGAACTTCTTCAGGTCTGCCAGCTCTTTCTGCCAGTAGTCCTTTTTGAACCACGGGTAGGAAGAAATCTCCACGATGCGTTTCTGGTCCTCATCGTTCAGCTTGATCCAGGAGCTCTTGGGCATGTCGAAGTTCATGACATCCTTGACCGATAAACCAAGATACTTCGACCGAGGACAAGCGGCTTTCTCAGAGAAGAAAGCGAGATTGATCGATCCGTACTTGTAGACCGAATAGATATAGTAGCCCCACGGGTCCATATCGGTGAACACGTAGATCGGGATATCATATTCCTCGCCAAAGCGCGCCAGCAGTCGGCGCTCTGCGCGTGCTGGCTGGCCTTTACCCGTGAGCAGCAGGCAGTTGTTCTTCTTCCAGTACTTGCTCTGGTTTAAAAGATTCCAGACGGCATATTTTTCTACGACTAAAATGTAGTCGGCGTTCATCTCCTTGATTTTAAAATAATCGTCTTCGACGATCGGCGGCACGGCGCCCCCTGCGGAGCCCATCTTCGTGAAGTCGAGCACATCGCCGGTCTTGTCTTCGACTACCATGGGGCCGGAAAGGACGCCGTTAGGTGTGGCGATCAGGTTCAGCTCCTCTCGCAGCGCATCGGTCATCAGCTCGACGTCCTCGATCAGCGGGTCGGACTCGTCCTGCTCGTCGAACGTGTTCTCGTT
>JAEZKS010000134.1 GCA_023436075.1 Methanobacteriota archaeon | reverse complement strand
AGCTTCATCATGGCGTCGATGAACATGTCGCAGAGCGCGGGGAGGTCAGACGCTTTTTGTGCCATGATCACTCCCTTAGTGGAGGTAATGCCTGATTTCCGGGCTTTCCCGGACATGCCGATGGCATCGGCTACCCCTGCCTTTTCCAGGAGCTCGAATCCTTCGCCAAGTGCGGCCACTGGCTTGCAGTGCTTGAATGTCTCGCTCACGAAGTGCACGGCGTCGCCGTTCGACATCAGCTTTTCGACGCTTTGCCGTCCTCCCGGCACGAAAATGGCGTCGTAAAAGATGGAAGAGTCAACCAGGAAGTTCTTGTCCACGTCCAGGTTCTTCCCTTCGGAGCTTTTGATCGTCCCGAGGTCAGTCGATACGATCTCGGCCATTGCTTTCTCTGATTCCAGGGCATCTTTCATTCTGGATATTTCCATGGCATTCACTCCGTTACAGGCCAGGATTGCCACCTTCCGCGACCGGATGCTGTCCATAATCGTATTCGCCTGGCTAAGTGCCGGGGACTTTTTGATGCCGCGCGGCTTCTCTGGCTTGACCTTAGAGGCCGGAACGCCTATGCCTTCTGCTATTCTGCGGGAAAGCTCGGTGTCCACTCTGGCGAACATATCGACGACTTTTCGTCTGGTCTCCATGCTGTTGACCTTACTAAGCTCGAACCGGAACGCACGGACGATATGGTCTTTCTCGAAGTCTGCCATGCTGTTCCAGAAAAGCTGAGCCTGGCTATAGTAATCTCGGAAGCTTTCGCTGCGTTCCCTGATCTTTCGGCCGTCCATCTTCTCCTGGTAGCTCGAGAATCCGTGCTCCGGGTCCTCTTCCGGATATCCCCCGGCCAGCCCGTTCGGCGTATACGCGACCTTTCCGCGATTGACCATCTGTCTCATGTGGCCGTCGCGCTGGTTGCTGTGGATCGGCACGACGGGCCTGTTTATTGGTATCTCGTGGAAGTTCGGGCCACCGAGGCGGATGAGCTGAGTATCGATGTACGAGAACAGCCTGCCCTGCAATAGTGGGTCGTTGCTGAAGTCGATGCCGGGGACGACATTGCCCGGACAGAAGGCCACCTGCTCGGTTTCTGCGAAGAAATTATCCGGGTTGCGGTTCAGCACCAGCTTGCCGATGATCTTCACCGGCACCTGCTCTTCCGGCCATATCTTTGTCGCATCAAGGATGTCGAAGTCGAAGGCGAACTCGTCCTTCTCATCGAGCATCTGCACTCCGAACTCGTACTCAGGGTAGTTGCCTGCCTCGATGTCTTCCCACAAGGTGCGGCGGTTGAAATCCGAGTCCTTGCCTGCCAGCTTCTGGGTTTCGTCCCAGGTCAGAGAGTGCACTCCGAGGACCGGCTTCCAGTGGAACTTGACGAACCTAGCCTTGCCTTTCGCGTTCACGAACCGGAAAGTATTGACGCCGAAGCCCTGCATCATGCTGTACTTGCGTGGTATCGCCCGGTCAGACATCACCCACATGACCATGTGTGCGATCTCCGGCGCGCTGGAGACGAAGTCCCAGAAGGTGTCGTGGGCGGTCGCCGCCTGCGGCATCTCGTTGTCCTGCTCTGGCTTGACCGCATGGATCAGGTCAGGGAAATTGATCGCATCCTGGATAAAGAATACTGGCATGTTGTTCCCGACCAGGTCGAAGTTGCCTTCGTCGGTGTAGAACTTGGTCGCGAAGCCTCGCACATCTCGAACGGTATCGGCCGAGCCCCGGGACCCGGCTACAGTCGAGAATCTGACAAAGACAGGCGTACGTTTGCCAGCTTCGCTCAAAAAGCTCGCCTTCGTGTACTCGGCCATGGACTCATAGGCCTCGAAGTAGCCATAGGCACCAGAGCCGCGAGCATGAACTACCCGCTCCGGTATGCGCTCGTGGTCGAAGTGAGTGATCTTTTCCCTGAAGATGAAGTCTTCCAGCAGCGTCGGCCCTCTGGGTCCTGCCTTGAGCGATTCGTTGTTGCGCGATATCTTCACGCCGAGGTCGGTCGTCAGGCGCTCGCCTGCATCCGAGACGGTGAACTTTTCCATTTCCCTGCTTTTCGCATTCGAGACGTCAGATTGAGCTCCTGCTGTTCCTTTTCTGCGACTTTTCATGATGGTATGCTCTCCCGGTAACAATTATAGGCTGAAGTTAGCACTTGTATTTTCATGAACGTTTGTCGAATATAGCGTAATATTTTGGAACATTTACGCTAAATATGCCATGATTTGAGAATTTAGGCTTCGAAATGGCAGGCAAGACTTTCGTCGAATGGAAAACTGCCTCACGTAAGTACGGTGATCAGCATGTGATAGCAAGAATAGTTTCAGATAGGATGAAAAGTCATGTGCATTCAGGTCAGTTTTTCAGTAGCAGTGGCTGTATAGTTACCCTATCTCGCGTGTGAGGACAAGTACGTGCCGACGGGAATGATAACCTGATGCTCCATTGACATGAACGATGAAAAGTTTTCCGGCAGTTCCGGCTTAATCGAGCTTGTGCAGGGTGCTCTTGAACTTCCTGATCCGCTCTTCCATCTCATCAGCTCGCCGGAGCACGCCGATGCTTCCGATCATGGTTCCGCATTCGAGCTTCACCTGGGGATTCTCCCGTGCTTCCTTCACTGATACTTTGTGCACCTTGCGACAACAGGGGCAGGGTACCATGACTTCTTTGACCTCGTCTTCGGGCATGTAAACACTGATACTAGCTGCGAGGGACATGCTTAAAAACATTCCTCTATATGCCTCGCTATAGTCCGGTGATTCATATCGCAGATGCTAATTTTTACGCTGAAATCATCCATAACGGTCAAATCCATGCATACCTGTTACTCATATGTACATAGTGAGAGTATATATCTACTATGTTGTGCGGCCCGTCAAAGTCGCAAGAAGCCGCATAGCGCCTCCGCTACCGGCAGACATTCCTCCTGCGAAAGCTGCGAAGGGCAGGCTTTAGTGGTGCCAGCCATATCCAGGCCTGTCCGGAGCAGCGGTTTTATACGTACGGGTATCAGTCTGGTAATCATTCATTTTTCGAAAGGTCTTTCAGGTCATGCACTGCCGGACCATGGAAGACCGTGCCATCCTTTTTGAACCGGGAGCCATGGCACGGACAGTCCCAGGTCCGTTCGCCATCGTTCCAGCTTACATAGCATCCCAGGTGAGTGCAGTGAGGCGACACGGCATACACTTCGCCTGACGGCTCTTTGTACACGGCTGCCTTATGGCCATTCACTTCGGCCATCCCGGATCTGCCCGGCTGTATCTTTGAGATATCTTCCGGCTTCTCCAGGATGCCTTCCGCAAGCATCTTCACGACGCCTGCCTGTGTCTTCACGAAGTCCGCAGCGCCCGGCAACTCAATGCGTCCGAGGCTATATACGTCGCCGTATGGACTTTTACTGCCCGTGATCTGGTCGGCGAGGATCATGGCCGCTACGGTGCCGTAAGTCATGCCGGCGCCCTTGAACCCGGTGGCAACGTAGACATGCTTGCCGGTCGTGTACCTCCCGATAAACGGCACATTATCATAGGTATAATTGTCGTGAGTCGACCAGCTGTAGTCCAGTGACTTCACCTTGAAGTGGCTTAGCGCATACTGTTTCAGCTTCCGGTACTTCTCCTCAGTATCAGTCACCTTCCCCACGGGGTTATCCTCCCCGCCCACGATCACCAGCTGGCCATCGGTTGTGGGCTGAGTACGGATATAGTGGCAGGGCTCTTCCGTGCTGTAGAACATTTCCCGGGGAAGTTCGCCTTCGATACGGATGCCCAGCACGTAGGACATGATCGGCTTGATGCGAGCCGGTATCAGGTCCATGTTGGTAAACGGTATGTGGGTGGCCAGGACAATATCGTTCGCTTGCAATTCGCCTCGGGTTGTCTTTACCGTGCAGGGCTCGCCGTCCTCGATGTCCAGGGCCCGGGTGCCCTCGAATACGTAGCTGTCGTCGCCGTCGATCGTTTTAGCCAGCGGCAGGAGATATTTGCGCGGGTGAAACTCAGCCTGATTTGTGCAGCGGATGGCACCATAATTGTCGAAGGGTAACGGTGCCCGATCAACGTAGCTGACTGGCAGCCCCAGCTGCTTTTCGGCATCCATCTCGTCTTTAAGCTTTTCTGTATCGTCCCTGTCGGCTGCATAGGCATACTCAGCCGTGCGCCGAAAGTCGCAGTCGATGCCATGCTCTTTCACCAGTCTGGCGATCGTCTCTATGGACTCCTGGCAGGAGTCGGCGCACTGGCGGGCTTTGTTCTCCCCGTACATGTCGATGAGCTTCTTATAGTAGAATGACTGGGCCGATGAGACCTGAGCCGTGGTATAGCCCGTGGCGCCGCGGACGATCTTGCCAGCTTCCACCAACGCGACGCTGAGTCCTTTCTCCTTCAACAACACCGCTGTCGTGATGCCTGTTATCCCCCCTCCCAGGACCGCTACATCGACCTTTAGGTTTTCCTTCAGCGTCGGATAGCTCGTATCCGGCGTCGACGCTATCCAGAACGACTCTGCCCTTCCCGGCACGCCATGTTTGCTGAAACTAATTCCAGGTGCCATAGTCACCCGTAATCTCCCTCCGTGATTTTCCGTTCGCAGGGCATTCTGATAAAATGACGCTTCTTTTTGCGGGCTAATGCCGGAGATTTACCCGGCGCGTGCCGGAGGCGATAAATACCATCCCGTCTAACATATGATTGGGAATAAACGGCTTATGTCGGCGACTACATTGAACGAGCTTTCCAGCCTTCTCGGCCGGATGGTATCCATCGATTCGGTGAACCCGGACCTGGTCCCTGGAGCCAGCGGCGAGCTTGAGATAGCTTCGTTCGTGGCCTCATGGCTGCGGGAGCGGGGGCTGGAGGTGCATATAGAGGAAGTTCTCCCCGGGCGGCCGAATGTGGTCGCGATTGCCAGGGGTTCCGGCGACGGAAAATCTCTGATGCTGAACGCCCACACGGACACGGTCGGTATCAGCGGCATGAAGGCGCCTTTCCAGCATCGAATCAGGAACGGTCGCATGTACGGCAGAGGAGCACTGGATACCAAGTCTTCGCTGGCTGCATTCATGCTCGCGACCGCACACGCGGCCGACCTGGGGCTGCGCGGGGACGTCATCCTGACGGCGGTGATCGACGAGGAATACGACAGCGCCGGGGCCGAGGCCGTCGTGGGCAAATGGCACGCAGACGGCGCGATCGTAGGCGAGCCAACCAACCTGGAGATCGTCATAGCCCACAAGGGCTTCGCATGGTTCGAGTTCGAGACTATCGGCGTGGCCGCCCACGGGTCACGACCAGACCTTGGCGTCGATGCCATCGTGAAGATGAGGCACGTGCTATCCGGCATCGAGCAGATGGCAGACCGTCTTGCGCGATTACCGCCACACCCGCTGCTCGGCACCGGCTCGGTCCACGCGTCGCTCATCGAGGGTGGCCAGGAGTTTTCCAGCTATCCGGCCCGGTGCACGCTCAAGGTCGAGCGCCGGACGCTGCCTGGCGAGGAGATCGAGGCGGTCGAGGATGAAATGCAGGAGTTGCTCGACGTCATTTCTGAAAGCGACCCGAAATTCCGGGCCACTGTCCGAAAAAAACTTGCGAGAGGGGCGCTCGAAGTGCCAGCTGACGCCCTGCTGGTGCAGACACTGGCCAGGCAACTTCAGCATGTGACCGGCCAGCCGCCGAAGTTCGCGGGAATGGCCGGGTGGATGGATTCGGCGCTGCTGGCGGAAGCTGGCATCCCGTCAGTCGTCTTCGGCCCGTCTGGCGAAGGACTGCATGCCGACGTCGAGTGGGTGAACCTTGAATCGGTCGCGGAGTGCTATGAAGTGGTGCTGGCGACTATACGCGAGTTCTGTAAATAAAAGGGAGAATGCGCACAACGAGCAACTCGACTACGTTGTGTCCATCGTGCACATGTTATTCCACGTTCCCCAGCGCAGCGAAGGCATTCGCCACTACTTCGCTGATCGCCGGGTGGATCACCATCGACCGGTATAGCGGTGCCATGTCTCCGTTGCCACAGTTCATCAGGTAGACTACCTGCTGGACCAGCGCAGCGGCATCAGGGCCCACAACGGAACCGCCCAGTATTTTCCCTGTCGTGCGGTCGATCACGACTTTGACAAAGCCATCCGTGTTTGCCATGGCGATGCCCTTGGCTGTGCCTGAGTACATCGCCTTGCCCACCATGACATCGATGCCCTTCTTCCTGGCATCTTCATGGGTCATTCCCACCGTTCCGACCTGCGGGTGAGTGAAAACGGCATGAGGGACGGCACGGTCATCGAAAGCGATCCTGTGGTCGCGAAGAATATTATGCGCCACGATGCCCGCCTCAAAGTTGGCAGCGTGTCGGAACATGTGCTTCCCGGTAGCGTCGCCCAGCGCCCAGATGCCCGGGACGTTCGTCTCCAGGTAGTCATCGACCTTGATCCAGCCCTTAGCGTCTGTCTCGATACCCGCACGCTCAGGCTTCAGCAAATCAGCATTCGATTGCCTGCCCAGAGCCAGCAGGATTTCATCTGCTTCAAACCGGACTATTTCTCCAGTCTTGCGGTTCTTCGCATAGACGACTTTCTTATCATGCTCTATGGTCACTTGATTGGCTTCGTGGCCAGTGCGGACATCCAGATACTTCATCATGGCCTTCGTAACCGTTTCGCCCACTTCCGGGTCCTCGTCGTTGAGAAGCGACGGCGGTCGCTGAATAATCGTAACATTCGTGCCCATGGCTGAGAAGAAGTGGCCGTATTCGCAGCCGATGTAGCCGCCGCCCAGGATCAGCAGGCTTTTCGGCGCTTCATCCAGGTCAAGCAATGTGATATTGTCGAGAAATCCTGCCTCTTTCAGGCCAGGGATAGGCGGGACGAGCGGCCGGGCGCCCGTTGCGATGACAATTTTAGGTGCGGTGATAGTCCGGTTGCCAGCCTTCAGCACGTGATCGCCGGCAAACTCGGCCGTTTCCTTGATCCACGTCAGGTTTTTCGCGTTATCTAACGCTGCTGTAGAGTCTTCCCTTTCCCGCCCGACAATGGATCGCATGCGATCCATGATGAACCGAAAGTCTGGTTTCAGCGTCGCTGACAGGCCGACGGCATTTGCGTCTTGCGCCATCCGGATCACATCCGCCGGGTAAATCAGTATCTTCGACGGTATGCAGCCATTGTTGAGGCAGGTACCGCCCGGAGGCCCGTGCTCCACCAGCGCAACGTTCAGGCCGGCGGCGAGCGTGGCGCTCAGCACGTTTTCCCCGGCACCGGCGCCGATCACGATGACGTCGAACTTCTCCATGCGGATCATCCTGTATTTATATCGTTTTTAAAATATTATAACATTATGTGCCCGCAAGCTTTGCACTTAAAGTAGATTTTTGTACAATTTTATTCATTTATGTGTTAATAAAGTACTTACTATTTCATCATTTTTTTATTATATTATTTTACAGAAAAAGTTAAAGTTGTACATTTAGGTACTTTAAGTGCAAAGCTCCATATTTGGTTCTGTCAAGTCTATGGGTGCCAGGATAAGCTGTCAAAAAAGAGGGATTAATACCCAAAAGAGGGATTAGGTGTTGGTCTTAAGCTGTTGATGAATGTAACAGTATTATTCTGAATATCTACAT
>JAEZKS010000043.1 GCA_023436075.1 Methanobacteriota archaeon | reverse complement strand
GTGAACTATATCCCGAGCCTGTTAGGCTTCTGGAGCCAGCAGTACCTGGTGATGACCTCCAACAACAAGGCGAACATAAACACCAACGCCACGGCCAACGTCTCGATGGCCGTAATCAAGCCGGGCCTCACGATATCGAACGCCGACGTCTCGTTCGAATATGGAGCCGGTGACGTCGACCTTGAGGATATAGAGTACAACATCGACGACATAGTGGACCTCTGTGCCGAGGTCCATAACACTGGATACGCCGACTATACTGGCGATGTCAACGTCAGCTTCTACGAGGGCGACCCGGACGTGGGAGGGGCTCTCATCGGCAATGCGATCATCGCCGGTGGCATTGCCAGCGGCAGCTCGGCGACAGCCATGCTTTCCGGCTACGGGATCAATTATTCCTCGAAGGACATTTATGTCAAGCTGGACCCTACGAACGCGATCCCTGAGAGCTACAAGTCGATCGTCAAGGCGTACATGACCCTAACCACAGGCCCTATGAGCGTCGACTACGACGAGGAGCCCGAGACCCAGACGCTGTATGTCGTGAACAGTCTCGACAAGGCTGTTGCGTTCTGGAACTCCTTAAACACCGGCGACGCTGAGCAGTACCTGACGCCTATCACCGTCAGTAAGGCGAACCTTGACAGCACCGACGTTACAGGGGACGGACTGCCGTACGGCATGGCGGCGGCCTATGGCGAGGACCCGACGGTCTGGTCGACTACCCCGCCCAGCATCAATATCACCTACGCCAACGCTTACAAGCCCAGCTTCTCGTTCTACACGCGCTACGATGTGGCGGCCTCCATCCAGAGCAGCTGTGGCGTCAAGAGCTGCATGGTGACCAAGGACGGCGTGACGCAGTACAGCGCCCAGTACGCGGACAAAGGGCCGGGCGTCCTCACCATATACGCGACCTTTGCCACCGACTGGTGGGACACGGTGTGGGACGAGTTCGGGGCCACCAGGGTAGACGTCAGCGCCGTGGGATGGAACGACGTGCCGGCGTCGGTGATGGCCTACAACCGCCCGTCGATGTTCGGCCAGGCAGCCGCAGCGCTAGGGGATAACATGTACCTCGCCCCGATCGCCGATCAGCTCGGCCAGTTGTCCGGCCTGACCTACAGCTTCGCCGAAACACCCGAGGTAGTGGCCCAGATCTGGCACGATCCCTCCGGGTTCGTGAACGGGTTCGGGACGCTGATCGGCGAAATATCGGAAGACCCGGCGATGATCGGTGATCTGATCGCCTCAATGCCTAGCTCGATCCAGAACATGCAGGAACTGGACAACCCATACGCAGATGGCTCTTCGCTACATGAGGTCTATGCCTACGGCTGGTATAGGGGCTATATCGGTGGCCAGATCCTGCTGATGATGGGTGGCAACGAGGTCATGCAGTCGATCAGGTCGTCTGAGCAGTTCGCCCATATCGTGGGCCCGATCGCCGGGCGGATGGATGACTTCAAAGTCGCGCTGACATCGACGAGGGCGTTCAATGCCGCAGACCGCGCCGGCGCCCTGATCGTCGAGCATTCTACCACGATCAGCCGTGCAGTGATGTCAAACGTGCTGGAGCGGGTGCCCCTGGCCCCGGCCAAGCTGCTAGTCTCTAAGACCTATTCACAGCTGAGCGCACCGTTGCGGAACTTCATCGAGGACTCCAGTGGCACACTGGGACGGAACTACGAGAAAGAGATGGGCGAACTCATCGACGACTGCCTGGACGAGGGCATGACTTCAGGCGACATCGTCGATACTCTCAACGCGGAAACTTCCGCCCAGACGAAATACTGGGCATCCCAAAGCATACAACAAGTGGTATCACCCAAGAAATTCGCCAATCTGATAGCGAAAATCAGCAAGTCCGGCACGATTGACGATATCGTCGAGACATCCGAAGGCGTTACCGTTAAAGCTACCAAGTATGGGGTGCCTATAGAATATAAATTTATCAGAGATGGATATTCATATGTTAGTGAAGTAGCCGCGGATCTAGGATATGATTTATCCGGGCGCGTAACCAAACAAACGACTGGTAACATAGGAGAAGAAATCGCTAAAAGAATTGCCGAATCCAAGGGATATCAGGTGATAAGCAATGGGTTCTTCAAGAGAGATTGCATGCAGCAAGGATTCGACGTCGTATGCTGGAACCCCACTACGCGTAAATACGTGATCATCGAGGCCAAGTTCACAAGTTCAGTGACTGGTGATTTCAGTGCGACAATGTTTAAGGAAACAGAGAATGGTTTAAGAGAAATGAGCGATAGATGGATCCCTGATGCTGCAGACCGTATGTTAACTGATCCAAGAGGACAATTGATATCGCAGACTCTGTGTGATAACATCAAAGAAGCTTATAGACTAGGTAACATAGAGAAAGAGCTGGTCATCGTGAAAAATATGGAAGAAAGCGGAGGAACAATCGCAGAGAGCATTATCGATCCACAATTCGCTTTAAACTTCCAGAAAGTGCACATAGTCGATCTCGGCGGGAAGGTGGTCACATATAGATCTTAAAGAAGAGATAATGAAAAGGATCGATTTAAATAAAAAGGACATCGAGGCAGCATTTGCTATCTGGGATAAGATTCCTCCCGACAATATTAATAATGTATTATTCGATTTAGGGTTGAGCGCAGCGCGTGTCTCCCTTTATTATATATTGTTGGGAGAGAAAGCCGAAGCGCTTGTGTGGGCCAATACGTCGGCAGATTATTATAAACGTTCGATCGTCGACCAGAAGTCTCGCTTTGGACCACAACGCGTCGGTGTCGATGGCTGTTTAAATCTTCTTAACTCAGCGATTCTCTCGAGTAATAAAAATATGATAATTGAATCCATTGAACTTTGCAGGGGGATCAGGCAGGATTTTCCTGAAAAATATCGCGACATGGCTCCTTTTTATTATTATATCCAGGCCGTCGGTGACATCCTGACGGAGAATGACACAGAGGCTAAAACGGTCGTGGAACACGTAAACAAAGGCGCCCCGCGGAATTTAAAGAAGTATTTCGAGGGGTTGAAGGTTTGTCTGGATGGGATTTTGTCCAATGACAAGGATGTGTTTCTTGCTGGCCTGGACAAAGTACTTGAAGATCACAAGAAGGTCAAAACTTTAGGTCCGCCCGATGAGATGTTGTGTGTCCCTGCCGCGGTGCAGATTAAGCTGGCTGAGCTGCGAGGCATTAAGGTAACGCCGGAAGACGTCAAAGAGAAGTATAGGCCATACATCCCATGGCTATTATTCGAATAGGCAAAAGAACGACCTTTTTATTTTAACTTTTGGTGATCGATCAATTCCAGCTTAACAGCTCGGTCACCTGGGTGTAGTTGCCGTTCGGCTGCCATAAACTTTTCACGGGCATCGGCGCCAACGAAGTGTACCATTCTGTTTCGTTCGTGTCCTTGATCGCGATTGAATATCGAGCACAATCGTACGTTTTATTGTTTATAGTGATGCGATCGTTGTCAACGTACGTCAGCGGGATGCCACTGTTAACGATGGCGTTGTAGAGGATGTCCGAGAGAACGGCACTGTCGGCCTCGCCCGGGGCCATATCGACGTACTCAAGTTGTCCGTCGGCCTGAATCTGCTTCATGCCCCCGAGGACGCTGCCATTCGCTTTGCTCAGGAAGACGACCTCGATGGCCTTCGACATGTAGAGACCGTTGGAACCGAGATCTGACTGGGTGATTATCGTCCGCTTTGCGGGAAGGCCTTTGTACTCGGCGTCGCTGTAAGAGATATCGGTGTCGAAGGCGGTGCTTATCCCGTAGGTCGTCTGGGTCACGCGGTATGTGTACGAATTCAGGTTGTCCGGATGAATCAGCTGGCCGAGGCTCGACAGGTGGCCGTCGCCGGACGGCTGTGAAGCAACCGGCGTCGCAGTCGGCCCAGCCGATGGAGTCGCGGTGACGTTGTTCTCGATGCCGGAGCAGCCCGATAGCGACGTCGCGAACAACGCGATGACCATCAAAAGCAAGATCAATAGCCGAGTCCTCAAAGTATACACACACTCTCACATGAATATTATCTCTTTAACGATATTAATGATATCGTTTACTGGCAAGCCGATTTGAAGTTTGCCGTTTCGCCCTGAATGTTTACCGCTGGCACACCTATCCCTTGAGATAGTTTTCCAGCCAGTCACCGCGTAGAGCTTTGAAAACCCGTTCAGCACAAAGGCATTGTCGGTAAGAATACAAGCAAGGTCTGATCCCCTGCTTTCTATAACTTTGGTTTTATGGCTCCTGGCACGAAAAAATGTTTCCAGCCGAAGCATGCCGTTCATAACGATTGCTTAAGCCGATCATTCCGATCATAATGTTAGTCTAACGTTAAGTATATAAGGTTAGACTAACGATATACTACATTGCGCGCCGTGATTGAGTCATGGCTTGATCACTATGAGTGAAAAGGATGCTATAGCCGAAAACGATCTGACGCATAAACTCAAGGAGATCGATAAACAAGTCGAGACCATGCTGACCATGGCCCGAGACGGGAAGCACGATCTCCACGACGATGCAAAGGAGCTGGACAGGCTGGTCCGTGAGTTCAAGGCACAGCTTGGCATGTCTTCCTTCGACAAGACCACCTACCAGCGCGAGTACATGCGCCGCAAAAGGGCCGAGGATCCTAGCTACCGGCCTCTGATGAGAGGCCTGAAAGACTTGCCAGACTGGCGTAATAAGTTCAGGTAGATGTCCCGCGGCTAACCAGCTAACATGACACATAGAGAGGTATACATATGGTAACATTCGGCATAGAATTTCAGCCCAAATATCCGACCAATGAACTGATCAACTATTGCAGGTACGCAGAAGACAACGGCATCGATTTCCTCTGGGTGACCGATCACTTCAACAACCGCAGCGTGTTCGCAGAGCTGGCGCTAATCGCCGCCCGTACCTCCCGGATCCGACTCGGCCCCGGCGTCACCAACGCGTTCACCGCCAGCCCGGCCGTGATAGCATCGGCAATAGCCACTGTGGACGAAGTCTCGGAAGGCCGGGCCACGCTGGGCATCGGCCCGGGCGATCTCAGCACGCTGCCGAAGATCGGCATGGCTATGGAAGCTCCTGTTGCCCGGCTTTCAGAAGCCGTCGGCGTGATTCGTAAGTTATGGGCGGGAGAAGTCGTGAACACTCCAGAGAACAAGGTGTTCAAGTTCGCCGGGGCACAGATGGCCTACAAGCCCAAACAGAAGGCCATTCCCGTGTACATCGGTGCACAAGGCGAGAAGATGCTGGAGACGGCGGGGCGATTGGGCGACGGCGCATTGATCAATGCGTCGAATCCCAGGGACTTCGCATATGCAGTGCCAATCATTAAAAAGGCCGCCGGGGAGAAAAAGTTCGACGTAGCCGCATATACCTCTTTCGCAATCGACGCCGACAGCAAGAAGGCAAAAAACGCTGTCAGGCCGGTCGTTGCGTTCATTGCAGCCGGCTCCCCGGTGCCCGTCCTACAACGGCATAGCCTCGACCTGAACGCGGTCAACACCATCAAAGCGGGCATTGCGAAAGGCGACCTCAAGACGGCCTTCGGAGCAGTCAACGATGCCATGATCGATGCGTTCTCCATCTATGGTACGCCACAGGAGCTAAAACAGAAAATCGATGCTTTGAAAGAGATGGGCATCACCCAGGTCGTGGCCGGCTCGCCCATCGGCCTGAACATGAACGCCGGCATTCGACTCATCGGCAAGTACGTGATTGAATAAGCCTGCAGGCGATCATGCCGCAGGCTTTACTTTTTTAATTATTCTTGAAAGATTTTGTACATTTCCAGGGCAGGTATTCTAATCAGTCTCTGCGTCTCATGAAAATCATTATCCAATCGGCGATGTCGGCAGGCGTCTTCGCGCGCGGGCGCGTGCTCTGCCCGGACATGCTACGAATAGCCCGGCCGTTTTTCATCATTTATACCTGGCTAAAACCCCCGGCCATCAGAGGACTTCCATGAAAATCACTCGTCTCTGCGATCTCTGCGAGGATTAACGCCCCTATCTTTGCATTTATAGGATAGCGATGCTGCCATGTTTCAGGC
>JAEZKS010000031.1 GCA_023436075.1 Methanobacteriota archaeon | reverse complement strand
GACGAGCCCCGTGCCTTCTTAGCCTCGTTGAAGGCTTTTTCAACGTCTTTCGAGCTCTTGAGGAAGTAGGAGCCTTTGCCGCTGGAGGACTGGATGGGCTTGGACACGCAAGGGAACCCGATCTTCCTGCACGCGGCCTTGAAGCTCTCCAGGTCGGTAGCGTAAGCGTACTTCGAGGTCCTGGCGCCAGTCGATGCGATGGCCTCGCGGAGCCGCTCCCGGTGCATCGCCGTCCATACCGCCTTCGCGTTCGGCGCCACGAAGAAGCCTTTCTCCTCTAGCTTGAACAGGGTGTCGATGTTGATCGCCTCGATCTCGGGGATGATGGCGTCAGGTCTCTCCCGCTCTACGATCGCCAGCAGCGCCCTTTCGCTCTTCATGTCAATCACGTATGACCGGTGGGCCACCTGCATGCCCGGCGAGTTCGCATACCGGTCAACGGCGACTATCTCGATTCCCATCCGCTGTGACTCGATCATCGTCTCCTTTCCCAGTTCGCCCGCGCCGAGGAACAGGAGCTTCGCGCCGTTCGCATAAGGAGTACCTAAGACCTTCCTTGACTTCAAGCTCATACCGCTGCCTCAATAATTGTTAATAATAAGCGCGCGGAGGATAAAAGCTTTAACTCTCTCGCCATCCGTCCCGGCGTCGCCCGCGGCAACGAGAAGCTGTTTATATGCCCGCGGCATGATTAGAAGATCGGGGTCATTCTCATCAGGAAAGTCAACGCAGCAAACGTAGGCCGGCTGGCTCGGCGCAGAGAGCAGGAAAACTGGGAGTTTCGTGCCTGGCTCAAGGAATGCGACATGAGTCCGGGCGAGATCGATGTCGTCGTCCACGAATTGTACCGAAAGGCGTCTTCGGAGTTCGACTGCAAGTCCTGTGCCAATTGCTGCAAAGGCATTTCCCCGCTGCTGGACGAAGAGGACATCGAGCGACTGGCGCAAGGGTTGGGCATATCGGCCGACCAGGTTATTTCCGATTATCTTGTCAGGAACGACGAGTATGAGGGCTGGAGCTTCAACAGGACGCCGTGCCCTCTCCTGGAAAACGACCAGTGTACCTGCTATGAGAGCCGGCCCCATGATTGCGCGTCCTACCCCCACCTGCACAAGGACCGTTTTGTCAGTCGTCTGTCTAACACGGTCGCCAACTGCTCTGTCTGCCCGGTCGTGTACACCGTTTACGAACGCCTGAAGGAAACGATAAGGCCCCCACAAAAGTGATTTTCAAGAAAGAGAGGGCCCGGCCAGCCAGGGCCGGGATACTCAGCTGATCGGGATAGCGCTGGTTTTCTCCTCGAGTTTCTTAGAGATTGGCATCGTCACGCTTAACACGCCATTGCTATAAGTGGCCTTCGCTTTGCTCTTGTCGACATCGGCAGGCAGCTGTATCGCACGGTAATAGCCCACGTAACTCCGTTCGTGCCGCAGGTATCCTTTCTTTTCTTCTCCTTCTTTCTTTTCCGACTTTCTCCGGGCCGAAATCTCCAGGACGTTATTGTCGGTGACATCCAGCCTGATGTTGTCCTTGTCCATGCCTGGCATGTCCGCAGTCACAGTGATCTCGTTATTATGCTCCTGTACGTCCACGCTGGGCACTTCCATCCCTTGCACACCGCCCTCGCCATGCGTCGACGGGGCGAGATCTCCGAATATCCGGTTCAGCCGGTCCTGAATTCTCTGTAATTCCTGAAACGGGTCCCATGCCTGTTGTCCAGCCATATCATCATTCTCCCTGGCATTGATTTCCATTTGTAATTTTTGACAGAAAGAGTATGATCCGGATTTGTACAAACGTTACCCGTAAAAAATACGAGTTGCTCGCATTTACAGGCTTAGCAACCGGCATATGCAAAAAGCCCGCGACCTTCGACCTACTTGATGGCGTTGACACAGCGCTCCAGCCCGGCAGCACGGAGCTTATCCCTCAGGATAGTGCGTAGCGGGCCGAGCTCGTTCATCTTGGCCGAGATCGGCGCTATCTGGCCGAGCCAGTTCTTCCACGGCGGCAGCATGTGCAGCCGCACGCAGATGCCGTCGAGCAGGGCGTCCCGCTCTGCGTAGGGGACCTTGTCCATCTTATTGGCGGCGATCACGACGTCGATCTTGAGATCGTGCAGGAAACCGTTCAGCTCGACGTCGATCGGTATCTCTCCCCGCCCGTCCCAGCGATCGACGATGTCGGCGAACGACTTCGCGTCGATCACCTGCACCGCATAGACTATCCGGCCGGCGTTGTCCTCGAAATACTTGACGATCAGGTCTTTAATCCTCTCTTGCTTGGCCCTCTCCACGCCTCTCATGTACCCGTAGCCGGGCATGTCAGTGATGAGCAGGTCGCCGTACTCGTAGTAGTTCGGCTTCTGTGTCACGCCGGGCCTGCGCCCGATCTTCACCTTCGCGCCGATCAGGTCGCGCATGAGCGTCGATTTTCCCACGTTGGACCGGCCGATGAACACGATCTCGTGCTCCGCCGGCACCTGCTCGAACGACCTGTAGTCTTGCAGCGACATCAAATCTGTAAGCGGCTTCAATGGACGTAAAACTATCGGGATGTACTATTACGAGTATCATCGTTCTATATACAGTACGATGGGTATCATGCTGGCGAAAATCGCGGCGCGGCTTAATATCACGCTTACAGATAGTCGTTCATGGCCCGGAAAACGCGTAGCGAGCCCATCCAGTACGTGCCGCCTGAAGAAAAGAAGACCGTGGTCGAGACCCCGCCGCGCGAGGAGCCGCGCGAGGGCAAGGAAGGCGGACGACCGGAATGCGTAAGCGACAGGAGGCCTCCGCAATGCACGAAAGGCAAGCGAAGCTAAGCGAATGATAGACTACAAAAAGAAGTTTGATTTTGTTTGTTTTAGACTACGTGAGCGACCGTCACGTTGAGGATCCACACGAGTGCCCCAAGTGCAACAGCCGTGATCACTACCGTCTTTGGATCGATCTTGATCGCAGATTCCTCGGCCTCGAAGTAGCGCATCAGGCCGGCCGAAGACATCAGCCCGCCGCCACCGGAAGTTTGTCCCTTCGCCATGCTATTCTCCAGACCCTATATCATCGGCAGGGTAGTTATATTTTTCCCCGCTTCGCCGCTCTTTCTCATGCCAGAAAGGAAGCAATTTTGTAGGATAAGCCATTTACTATAATTAGCATGTCTGACGAGCTCATCATATCCGGCGACATCATCTACGGTGATGAGTTCGAGCTGAGGAAAGGCTACCTAGTCGTCAGGGACGGCAAGATTCACGAGGTCGGCTTCGACCGTGTAGCGTCCGAAATCAGCGGTCTGGTCTGTCCAGCCTTCGTGAACGCGCATACCCATGTAGGCGACTCGGTAGCAAAGGATCTGCCGTACATGCCGCTGGACGACCTGGTCAAGCCCCCTGACGGCCTCAAGCACCGGATACTGCGGGCAGCATCCCGGGAAGAGATCGTCGAATGCATCAGGTCGACGCTGGCGGAAATTGCCGCAACTGGCACCGGCCATATCGCCGATTTCCGGGAGGGCGGCGCCGATGGCGCGCGTCTGCTGCGGGAGCTTGCCGGGGATCGAGTGACCGTCATGGGCCGCGTGGCCGGAGACGATACGGTCGATGACGTATTGCGCTACGCCGATGGCCTGGGCTTCAGCGGGGCGAACGACATTCCTCGGGACGCCCTGTTCTCGATGGCTGAAAAAGCGAAAGATCGGG
>JAEZKS010000182.1 GCA_023436075.1 Methanobacteriota archaeon | reverse complement strand
CGAGCTTCAACACAGAGGTCTCAGAGGTCTCAGAGGACACACAGATGACGAATAAAAATGTGGCCCATGTAAGCCGTTTTGTTAAAAAATCCTCTGTGATACCTCTGAGACCTCTGAGACCTCTGTGTTGAAGCTCGGTGTCCTCTCGCCGACCTCTGAGACCTCGCCGGGGCGTTGAAAGTCCGGTTAAGTATACATTGGATGAAAACGTAAAGCCATGTAAGGCATCCACGCTCATGCGTGCATGCGGAGGGAACTGCATAATCGCTCTCATTACCTCGGACTTCGCCATGTACGAGAAAATGGTCGCGGAGCTAAAGAGCCGTGGACTGCATTTTATCACGCTCAGGATGGACGAGGCTATTCCAGAAAACGTCAACGTCGTGATCACGACGGCGGATGAGGCTGACTCTGTTTCTTCCGAGGACAGGCAGATCGTTGTCTATGACGAGCCTGCCGCCACGGCCAGCCGGGCCATAGGCGCAGAGCGGCGGGAAGAGCGCCCCGGAGAGATGGTCATCGGCATTGATCCCGGCCGCAGGCCCGGGGTGGCGGTACTGGCCGGCGACATGGTGATCGCCGTCCACCAGGTGAGCATCACGGAAGTCGAGCCCCTGATCAGGAAGATAAACCGCGATTACCATCCCGCTTCGATGCTGGTCCGCATCGGCAATGGCGCCCGGCTGGTCACCACGCAGGTCATCAACTCTCTGCTGCAGGCGGGCTTCCGCGTCGAGCTGGTGGACGAGACGGGAACGACGCCTCATGTCGGCAAAGACATCCACACCAACACAGTCCGCGACATCATAGCGGCCATCAACATCGCACGCATCAAGGGCGCGCCGGTGGGAAAGCGAGAGATCGAGCCGTCCAGGGGCGAGATCCGGGTGATCCAGGAGGCCAGCCGGTCGCGCTCTGACGGCAGAGCGACGATACCGCGGTACCTGGCCAGACAGGTGGCACGCGGGGAACTGACCATCGACGAGGCCATCGCAATGCACAAGGACAGTTTTAAAAATGGAAATGGCCTGAAGAACGAGAACGACGCTGAGCATGACCAGAGCAGCCGGTAATCACTGACATTGATTATCTTGAGACGTTGTAAGTCATTTTTTCCCACGCACACGCATGATCGATTGTGTTATAGCCTCTGCGGTCTCTGCGCCCGTCTCTGCGAACTCTGCAGGGATTTCCGTCTTCGCATTGCGTTTACAAGATAACGACGCTGCCCTGTTTAGGGCAAAGCGTCGAGGAAACAGAGAACAGTTTAATTCCAGCAGGGAACGCAGAGACGGCGCAGAGACCGCAGAGGATGTCGATCCCGATATATAATGCCTGATAGTACATCAAGCCCCGCCCAGGAAAAATGCGTCGCTAATCTCTGCCCGGCACATAAAAATGCGAGCACGAGCCGTCTGGCCCCCATGTTAAGGCCTCTTTCCCTCAAAATACTTCCAGCCTGTCTTCGCGATCTTCATCCGCTCGTCCGGCCTTTCGTTTATCCACTCGATCACTTTTCGAAAAGCTGCGGCCGGATTCGCTGTCTCTTTCGGGTCGAAGTATGCCCGGTACCCCAGCGACTCTATATATTCCTTGAAGCGTCGTTCCAGCCCGTGCTGCAGGAGCCCGGTGATCTCGGTGACCTTGACCTCATAGCCCTCCTGCCGGAGCGCTTCCTTTGATCGCGAGTTCACGTAGCCGGTGCATATTTCGACCAGTGTAGTGTCCGCGCGTCCGCCCAGCCTGTCTACAAGCTCTATGCTGACCCGGGCGGCCTCGTCCAGATATGCGTGGGTGCGGAACGGCTCGTCCTGAAAGAACCTGACGTCAACGATGCCCGTTTCGATGCGCCCGCCGTTCTCTGCACCGATCATCACGCCTCCGAGTGGGAACCCCCAGCCGGCATCGTCAATCCTAATAACGTTTTCCCTTGCAACTGCCCGTCCGGACAGTAGCTGTTCCAGCGTGTGGTAATCCGTGGTCACCAGCTTGAGCCGACCCTGCGCGTTGCGGTAGACACGGGCGTCCCATTTCGACGATACACGAACATCGTCTCCATGGACGCTCAGGACGATGTACGGGTTGGCCTCCCGGCGGCATGGCAATCCCAGGCGTTCGATGGCTCGTAACACGTCCGGATCGATGACTTTCACGTCCATGGCAGCTCTCCTGTGATACAAACCATAATTAAAGCTCCTTTTGGTGATGCCTCTTTATTTTTAATAATAATAGATGAATGTTAGAAAATATTACATCGCCGTGTATTTATCATCTTCCATTCCCTGCTCGCGCCAAACAATCACATTTCGTGTAAAGCCCGTAATTAACCGAGGTTTTTCATCAGCGACTGCGAAATTACAGGCTGCTTTTTAAACCTTTAAACATAAAATGGAACACATAATATTTAACTTGCAAAATTATAACACAAGCCTTATAATCTCGTAAGTGTAAGGTCTATAATTGTCTGGGGACCGTCGCTCCAAAAAGGTTTTCAGACATAGGTGAGACATTGGCGGGATGGTAAATGGGTTATCATATCATAGCGGGGGATAGCTGATGGCATCGTTGAATTACAACAAGCCGGCCGGGGACGGAAACCTCTATGTCGTCAAGTCGGACAGCCGCATCGAGTTGTTCGACTGCAATAAAATAGTAATTAGCCTGATCCGGGCTGGCGTGCCTTACCGGCTGGCGTGCGACATCGCCGACGACCTCCATTACAGGATTTACGATGGTATTACTACCAAATCGCTCAGGACCATTCTCCTGAATGTCATCGACCAGAAAGATCCGGAGGCGGCGCTCAAGTACAAGCAGTCGCACGAAATGTATGTCCGGACGTCTCGTGGCACGCTCGAGCCCTTCGATTACCGCATGATCGAGCAGTCTCTGATCAAGGAGACAGGCATCGCCGCGGAGACGGCGACCCACGTGGCCAGAGAGGTCGAGGCGAAGCTCCGCAAGCTCAAGGTCAACTACCTGAGCGCTCCCCTCATCCGTGAGATCACGACGGTGCAGTTGCTCGAGGAAGGGCTCGAAGAGGCACGCTCGAAGTACACGCGTCTCGGCATGCCGGTCCACGACGTCACCCACCTGATCGAGCAGGGAAGCAAAGAGAACGCTAACCTGCACCACAACCCGGAGACTATTCACAAGTTCGCCGGCGACCAGATCCTGCGCGAGTACCTGCTTGTCAAGGTACTGCCCGGCCACATCGGCGACGCCCATATGCGTGGCGACATCCACCTGCACGACGCGGACTACTTCGCGGTCCGGCCGAACTGCCTCCAGCATGACCTGAGCTGGTTCTTCGAGAACGGGCTCCGCGTGGACGGCACCGGCAAGCACACGTCCGTCGCGGCACCTCCAAAGCATGCGATGGTGGCAGCGCTGCATGCCGCAAAGGTCTTGGCCAGCAGCCAGACCAACATGGCCGGCGGCCAGTCGCTCGACAACTTCAACATTTTCATGGCGCCCTTCTTCACCGGCATGTCCTACGACGAGGTCAAGCAGGTCGCCCAGGCGTTCGTCTACGAGATGAACATGCAGTACGTGGCCCGCGGCGGTCAGGTGGTCTTCTCGAACATCGATATCGAGCTGACCGTGCCCAAATATCTCGCCGACAGGCCGGCGGTTGGCCCGAAAGGCAAGATCACAGGTACCTACTCTGACTACCACGATGAGCTGGTCACGTTCACCAATGCGTTGCTGGACGTCTTCATCGACGGCGACGCGCTCGGCAAGCCGCACCTGTTCCCGAACACCATCGTCAAGGTGCGGGACTCGGCTTTCCGCGACCCGGAGCAGCGGGAGATGCTGCTGAAGGTCCACCGGCTGTTCTCCAAGTACGGCACGCCGTACATCCTCAACCTGCTGCCGGACTGGCAGCACGACGCGGTCAACAGCATGGGCTGCCGGACGCGGCTCAGCGGTGACTGGGCGGACAAGCAGGGCTACGAAAACCCATCCATGTCTACGATGAGGACGGGTAACATCCACTACAACACCGTCAACCTGCCGCGCATCGCACTTGAGGCCAACGGCGACGACGCCCGGGTCTTCGAGATACTGGACACCCGGCTGGGCATCATCAAGGATGCGCTCAGCATCAAGCACGATATCGTCGACAAGCGGCTGCATGAGAACCGCATCCTGCCGTTCCTCACCCAGAAGGGCAAGGATGGCGTGGAGTACTACCGGTTCCGCGACCTGACGCATACGGTCGGCTTCGTCGGCCTCAACGAGTTCACCAAGGTCCATACGGGTGCCGCGCTCCATGAAGCGCAGGATGCCTATGATTTCGGCATGGACCTGATCAAGTACATGCGCGACTGGGCTGATTCGATGACCGACCTAACGGGCTGGCGCTGGACCCTCACCCAGACCCCTGCCGAATCGACGGCGGGACGGTTCGCCCGGCTCGACATGAAGGAGTTCGGCAACCGGGCCATCGTCAACGGCGATCCGGCGAAGGGCGCGGTGTACTACACCAACAGCTCGCATGTGCAGGTCAATGCGGACGTGCCGCTCTTCGAGCGCGCAAAGATGGACGGCGAGTTCCACCCGATCTGCAACGGCGGCCACATTGCCCACCTGTTCCTCGGCGAAGGCACGCCGGACCCGGAGGGCCTGATGAGCCTGACCGAGAAGATCTGCCGCAACACCAACGTGGGCCTGTTCGACTACACTCGCGACCTGACAACGTGCCGCAGTTGCGCCACCGTGTCTGGCGGCCTGCTCAATGCCTGTCCCAACTGCGGCGGCAAGGGCGCGGACCTCGAATACTACTCGAGGATCACCGGCTACTGCCAGCGCATCGGCAGCGGCGACAGCGCCGGCGGCTGGAACGACGCGAAGATCGCGGAGTTGCGGGACCGGAAGCGGTATTGTGTTAACTGATGAAATTTAAAAACGTCTCTTTTTATCTTTTTGTATTTTCGGGAAGCGATGCGGCCGCTCGCGCGTTTCGATGCCGGGGCATAGCTGATTGATGGATTTTCCGTGACATGGCTTCCGCACCAGGCCTTGTTTCAGGCACCCACACAACGGACTCCCGCCAAGGAGCCATGGAATGCAAGCACATCAAGACTTTTACAGCACGCCAAGACCGCCAAGGAGCCAAGCTCGCCAAGTTTTAACAAAAGGCATACATGGAGTCGTTTTATTAATCGTCCTTGGCGTGCTTGGCCTCTTGGCGCGCCTGGCGCGCTGTAAAAGTCTTGGCGTGCTTCGTCCACTTGGCGTACTTGGAGGCTGCCTGCACAGCAGTACATGCGCATGCTATGTCTTGGGCACGGCACGCGACAAGAGCCTGTAAGCAAGATTTATCGTACAGTACGCCCTTTTCCTCTTCCGGGATATCAATGCAGGTCTACCTTGGCGACATCCTTCTCACCTCGACACTCGACTGGCCGGGCAAGGTATCGATGGTCGTCTTTTTCAGGGGCTGCCCGTTCAGGTGCCCGTATTGCTCCAACGCGCAGCTCATCGAGCAGGGAGAGCCATCGGACACCGGCAAGGTCCTTGACCAGATTCTCCGGGCGAAGGACTTCATTGACGCGGTCGTTTTCTCCGGCGGCGAACCATTCATGCAGCCAGAAGCGTTCGCGGAAATTGCGCGAGCCGCGAAAGGGTTTGGCCTCCTCGTCGGCACACAGACCAACGGCATGTATCCAGACCGGATCGCAGAAGCCGTAAGCCAGGGGCTGCTTGATGCGGTCATGCTCGACGTGAAGGCACCGCTGGAGCTGGCTGTCTATTCGTATGCGACCGGCGACAGGGATCGGCGGGACATCCTGGACGCCGTGACAGAGACCATCGGACTCTGCAACCGGCTGCGATCAGAGGGCAAGATCAAGTATTACGAGGCCAGGACCACCG
>JAEZKS010000175.1 GCA_023436075.1 Methanobacteriota archaeon | reverse complement strand
CTGTGATACCTCCGTGTCCTCTGTGACCTCTGTGTTGAAGCTCGGTGACCTCTCGAAACCTCTGAGACCTCGACCTACAGGTATATATCGCTTTATTTGCATACCCGTAATGAACGGTGGTCACCTTGCGGCTGATTTCCTGGAATGTCATGGGTGGATATGGCGGACGCATGTCCAATCAGATCAAAGCGCTTGGAGAGCGCCGGCCAGACGTCATCGCGCTTCAGGAAGTCACGGCGAAGCTTGCCCCCGTATATCGCCAGCACCTGCACGAGCAAGGCCTGTACAGCATCATCGACAGCTTCCAGATCGCGCGCTATATGACGCGGCTGCGGAGCGACAGCTACGGCGAGCTGATAGCCAGCAAGTGGCCGCTGATCTCGTCGCTCGACCTTTTCGAGGTGCCATGGCCAGAGAAAGTGCTTTCATGCTACCTGATCGGCCCGTGGGGCGACATTCAGGTGCACACAGCACACGTGCCCAAGGGCAAGAACAACGACGTCCGGAAGATACAGACGCTGGAGGGCATATACAATGGCCTGGCGATCGAGTCCCGGTACCCGCGTATTCTCTGTGGCGACCTGGGCATTCCCCAGGAAGAGACTGCTTCCGGCGTCATCGTCACGTGGGGCCAGAAAGTGAAACGCTCTGGCGAGATTACGCTGCAGCCATACTGGGGTCAGAAGTGGGATACCCGGGAACGCAACATCCTCGAAGGCCTGGAGAAGTACGACATGACCGACGCGTTCCGTATGGTCAACGGCAGAGGAAAGCGCGAGTCCAGTTTCTTCGAAATCGAAAACGGCAGACGGAACGGCAGACGATATGATCACATCTTCGCCAGCGCATCGCTCAATCCGGTCGAATGCCGGTACCTGCATTATTTACGCGAGCATCGGCTGAGTGAGCATTCGCCAATCGAGGCCGTGTTCGACCCAATCATAGCCCAGACCGACCCGTCGCAACTTGCTTATTTCCCTTCACTCCAGAGATAACTTTAACGCGTGCTACCTCTGGGAGCGATCACAGAGTGCCGATGTCCTCATGCCAGAGTTGAGGATTTTTCTCGATGAAATCGGCCATCATTTTCCGGCATTCATCGTTGTCCAGGTCAGTAACCTGCACGCCATGGGACTCCATGAGTTCTCTGGCTCCGGCGAAGTTTCTGGACTCGCCTGCCACTACCTTCCTGATCCCGAACTGTACCACTGCGCCCGCGCACAGGTAGCATGGCATCAGCGTCGAGTACAGGACGGCGTTACGGTACCGCCCCACCCGGCCAGCATTGCTCAAGCAGTCGATCTCAGCGTGAAGTACCGGGTCGTTATCCTGCACTCGCCGGTTGTGGCCACGACCCACGATCTGGCCATCGATGACCAGCACAGACCCGATGGGAATGCCGCCTTCCCGGAGCCCCTGTCGCGCTTCCTCAATGGCTGCTTCCATGAACTTGTCCATCCGGCGTCACCTCTCGATGACGCTGACGTCCGTTTCGTTGGTCTTTCCGATATCGGCGAGGCCGAATCCGGCGTCCTGCGGGAGTGTCATGTAAAAGTTATCCGTCTCGTCGATCCTCGTTGGCAGATCGTCGGCGGAGCAGTCCAGGAGATGGCCGCCGCGTTGCCTGTCGTCAGCGATGAAGTGCAGGTGGAACCCGGCCACATTGACGCCTGCCAGGTAGTCCGGGAACCAGACGCCTACGATAGTGCCGTCGATGTCGTCGAACTCGAAGACTGTCTGGTTTTTCACGGCCTCAGCCAGGGGCTGGTATGGCTTCTGCTGCACCGGGACGCTCCGGACTTTGACATGGTCGAAGTGGCCGTGTGCCTCGATCGCATACATTACGTTCCTGTTTTCCAGCGACGCATTCAGCTTTGCCAGGTACGAATCGATGTTGGTGACATTTGTCACTTTGATCGTCCGATCTGCATCGAAGAAGGTCACGACCGCGAACGGCGTCGTGGCATCATCTCCGACTTTCACGACGCTGCCGTCGGCCTTCATCTGGTAAAACGTGCCGTCCAGGACTACAAGTTCGCCGTCGAGACCGTTCAACGTGCCCAGCCCGGTATCCCCATGCCCCTTAAGCTCTCCGAACGTCTCGCTCCCATCGTACACTCCCTGCGAGAGCGCGTTGAAGGTCGATACCTGGTACATCGTCTCTCTGTCCTGTGTCGCAGCTTGTTCTGTACAGCCGGCCGACAGTGTAAAAACGATGATTGAAAGCATGATCAAGAATAATAGTGGTCTCATCTTCGATCCTGGAACCGGTATTACCCTTTCTGCTCTCATATAGCTATGGCTTAATGATTCGAGTAAGACTTATGGGCCTATGGCTATACAGAAACCGGTGTTACGCGATGTACAGGCTACCGGAAAGCATCCTCGTCATCTTCGGACACTTCGATGTTCTCGTCGCAGTCCGTATCGTCGCAGAAGCATTCCTCGCGTCCCATGATGCCGCGGATTTCCTCGACCGTGTCCTCGGTGGTATCCCGGAAGCTGTCGAGCAGCTCCTCGTACCTGGACAGGCAGAGGATGAGGTCGTTGTACCGGCTCTGGTCGAGGCTGATCGTATCCGATGGGTCAACCAGGGCGTCCTCGATCAGGAGGCTCATCCGCTCGATCTTCATCGACAGCTCTTCGAGTCTCCTGTTCAGCTCTTCTGCCGGCACTCTGACTGTAACGACTGTCACAATTTCCCTCTCCTGGACGGGCGAGAATTGCCCCTGATCATATAAAGTTTAGTCGGTATAGAGGTAAATATGCTTCGAAAAGAAATTGTGTCGATGTCTGAGTTCTCATCCCATGGGCTCTACTGGGCCAGGTAGTCCTGCATAACGTGATCGTTGTCATCCCCTGTCAAACGAATGAGTTTCAATAGCTATTTAACCAAATGAAATATAGTATTGATGGGATATTATTGGAATCGATCTTAGCATCATAACCGCCCGAAGCTCGAATAAACTGTTGGGCATTTTGATAGCGCTTCAGCTTGCCCTGTTGCTGGTCGTCTGGATATTGCTCGTACAGTTGCTGACCCACCACGCGTTGCCATCTACTACACTGTTCTCCTCGTTTTTCCTGATTCTGGTCTGTCTGCCGTTATCTCTGTTTCTCTATGCCTCAGTGTCAGATGGTGTCAGGAAAAAGATATTTCTCTCGTTCATCGTGTCCTTCGTAATCCTGATCGTCTCCGGGATACTCTGGGAACTTGTACCGCTGGCTTTCTCAGATATAAATCTGATACCGGTATCTAAATTTCTCACGGTGCTGGCCTACGTGCCTTTTATCATCGTTCTCGTATCTGCGCTTCGGGGAGGGACGGAGAACGTCCCGCCGCAGATCAAGGCGCTCATTGCCTTCGCGAACTTCGCCATAGCGATCTTCATATTGCTCACGGTAGCATTCCGCCTGGCGGAGAGCGGCGGGAGCCCGTTCGATGCGGCGATCTATTCTTCTTCGACCGTCGTCGACATCATTCTCTTTTCATTGTGTTCGATAATGGCCCTTAACTCCAGGCAGAACCAGATGCGATATGTATTCCTGATCATGCTCGTTTTTTTCTTGCTGAGCCTGGCAGGAGATTCGATGAGCCTTCTCGAGGCCATCGGGTGGCAGGGCCTGTCATCCGCGGCAGACTTTTTATGGGTCGCGATGTTCCTTCTGACCGCCATAGCTCTGATCGATTACGCTCTCAACCTTAATTCTGAGATCACGACCGTCGAAGAAGTCAACCGGACGCTGCATGACACACAGTCCCTGATGAGCGATCTCATCATGCAGTCGCCTGAGGCAATCGGCATCTTCGACGCCCGTGGCGACGTCATCATGGCAAACTCGTCATTCCGGCAGATCATCGGCGAGGGCTCGCCTGACGTGCCTGAGAAAATCAACCTGTTCCGGGACGCTGGCAGCTTCTTAGGCATTTCGGCTGAAATCGCCAGCGTCAGGGAAGGGGGGACGGTACAATCCGAAGTATCGACTATCCCGGGGTTGTCCGGCGAGCCGGACCGGTTCTATCAGATGAAGGCATCCCCTGCGCATGACCACAGGGGCGAAGTTACCGGCTACATAGTGATCCTGGTCGACATCACAGATCGCAAGCGCCATGAGGAAGAGCTTGTCCAGGCAAAGACTCAGGCTGAACTGTACCTCGACCTGATGAGCCATGACATCAACAACATGAACCAGGTCGGCATCGGGTTCCTGGAAATGGCCCTCGATCGGCTCCCTCATGACAACGAGGGTCAAATGCTGATACGCAAGCCCCTGGAAGCAATGCTGAACAGCTCGCATCTCATCGACAACGTGAAGAAAATCAGATGTGCGAGTACGGGAGCTTCCTCTCTCGAGCGTGTAGACATCGGCAAAATGCTGGATGACCTGATCCGAGACTATAAAGACATGCCCGGCAGGGATACCATGATCGAATATGCTCCGGTGCAAGGCTGCTATGTCCTTGCCAATCCTCTGCTGAGGGACGTTTTTTCCAATCTGATCAATAATGCGTTCAAACACTCGACCGGACCTTTGAAGATATGGGTGAAGGTGTCGCCGACAGACGACGGCCGGGCCAGATACTACCGAATTGTCGTCGAGGACAACGGTCCGGGCATTCCTAAAGACGCCCGTCGTGTTCTGATCGAGCATGCATATAGCTTCAAGACGAGGGCTGGCGGAGGGGGGCTGGGCCTGTATCTGGTCAAAGTGCTGGTGGACAGCTTCAAAGGCACGATTGCCGTCGAGGATCGGGTTCCAGGTGACGCCAGGCCCGGCACCCGGATCACAATAACCCTGCCCGCAGCCGAAAATACGGCGGGGATCGCTGCCGTGCCACCGCTCGTTTCGAAGGAGAATTCCCCGACCCAACCTGTCTAAATAAAAGATTTAAACGAGCAGGGCAATGTTACCCGTATGTGTGAGCTTTTCGGTTTCTGCTCCGGGAGCGCCGGCCGCGCGGATGCGATGTTGCGCAGCTTCGCGGGACATGCCGTGCGTAATCCCCACGGATGGGGGATCGCTTACTATGATCATGGCAAGCTTACGCTGAAAAAGGGACCCGAGACCGCTATGGCCAGCCCTGACTACGACCGTGCGGCAGGGGAAGCGGAAGGATATATTATCCTCTCTCACATACGGCATGCCTCCTGCGGCGAAGTTCACCAGCGGAACTGCCACCCGTTTGTCGCGGAGCAGGCGGGAAAGAAGTGGGCCTTCGCACACAACGGTCATATCGATGGGATATCCCTTCATCCCCGCTGCGGCGGAGAAACCGACTCCGAGTCGGCCTTTCAAATGATACTCGACAGCATCGCCATCCATGGCGATCCTTATACGGGAATCGTGAAATGCGTGGACAGTCTGTTCAACGAGTACGAGTTCGGCCGCGAGGTGCGCCTGAACTTCCTGCTGTCCGACGGAGAGATGATGTACGCGTTCAACCATCACCCGGAGAAAGCCATGTACCGGTCCGACCGCCAGACAACAGACGGCCCGTCTGTAGTCATCGCAACACAGGTGCTGGATGACGGCCGCTGGGAGCCATTGCCGGAAGACCGTGTCCTCGTCATCAGCCAGGGCAGACAGATAGCGCTGTCAGAAAAAATATGATCGCAGGACAGCGACGCAGGTCACTCTGACCAGATCATTTCCTCTTTTTTGCGGGCGCGGCGGGTCCATTCCTCGATAAGCAAAGCGACTTCCCTGCCTCTGGGCGTAAGCTGGTACAGGACCAGCGATCCCCTGGACTTGGAGCATATGACCAGTCTCAGCTCAAAGAGTGAATAATTGGTCTTGTAGCCGTCGTTCCCGAGGATCGCGCCTCTCGTGTTCGTATAGCTGGCCCTGATGCTCTTCGCTATGTCGAAGATCGGCACGCCTGACGGGTAGTCTTTCAGGTACAGCAGGATGTCTCTTCTGATGCCGCTCCGCGCCAGAGCGAAATATTCATCGTAACCTATCTGTTTGATACGGTTATTCTCATAACTCCTGATTTTGCTCATCCCACAACTCCCTGCTTTTTCTTTGCCTATAGAAGACTTATTGGCCCCTGTTTATAAAGCGCTTGTCGCCAGATCATTGAACTGACTCACAGTCAGTTCAATGATCTGGCCATAATGGCTAAGTCTTGGGTGACAGACGGTTATACAGGTGAACTTACATGCGGTTTAAATACTGTGTTGTGGTACTGCTCTTCGCAGCAGTCATCGGTCTGATAGCCCTTGCATCGCCTGCGACGGCGGCGAAAGGAGATGACAGCGTTTCCGTGACGGGGCCTGGTGGATATGTCGTGACGTTCGTAAAACAAAACCCATTAATTATCCGCCCTATGACGGTTTACGACACGATTGGACAAGGGGAATATAAGTGGCAATCAAAGAATGTTAATTATTACACTGAGGCATTACCATTCAACCTGTACTGGGGTGTTCCATCCAATTCGCTTCGGCTAAGGATATTCACTCCCGATGGTGCTGTTTTAGGTCCATACTATGACGATTCGGATGGTGCCCATAACGGCAATATCTGTGTCACAATCACCAGATCTGGCGGCGTCGCTCAGGGCACATGGTATACGGAAGTCTACGGTGATGCGGTATCCGGCTCGCAAAGTTATTCTATATAAAGAATAGTGTAATAAATATGAAAAGCATCCTGTCGTCAGTATATCTGATACTATTTTTAATTTTTATATCTATGCCAGCTAACGCTCAAAATGGCTATGGTGCGATATTTTCTCCGGATATTCCCGTCGATGTCGACGGCATGGATAATAGTGTTTCTTTCTGGATGTTGCCCGACTGGGTCAAGCTATTCTACGTCTCTTCGATGGCCGCAGCCTTTATCGTCATCCTGAAGGCGCTCCCGTTCGTCCTCGGCAGGTTCGAAGACCTTCAGAACAAGAACCGGCAGGATATTCTCAACTTCGTCTATCGCAACCCCGGCGCCACGGTGGCTAACGTTGCGCAGGCCCATAGCATCGATCGGGGGACAGCTAAATACCACCTCTACCGGCTCGAGTCCGAGGGGAAGATCATTCTCCGCCGGATAGGCAAATTCTCGCGTATCTTCCAGAATTCCGAAACATACAGCGATTTCGAGAAGACTGTCCTCTCCTACATGCAGAATCAGACTGCACGGTCGATCCTGCTCATGATCTTCGAGCAACCTGGCATCACCAACCTTGAGATGGCCGATCGGCTGCGCGTCGAAAAGAGCGCCATCAAATGGCACCTCGATAACCTGATACGTGACGGCATAGTCAAATACCGTCAGGACCGCAGGTTCAAGCGGCACTTCCTGAGTGATGATTCCCGGGTCGTCATAGAAAAACATGCAGTTTTTCCAGAGTGATGGCCGCAGCCTGCCGTTGTCCATAGGGGCATGAACATGTAGTATGACATGTGGCTTAACATCTGCACCTATCATTTTAAATTCTTTACATGCTATTTACTAATCTTGAAATCTGTGTTATCTGACAGGGGGAAATATAGTGCCAACAGGCGGCGCTCACCAGGACCACTTCACGTTCGTGACCGATGAGAACGGCGGCTTCGTCAGCCTCAGCCAGGCAGTTTATTTCGTCCTCGGCTATCATCAGGACGAGCTTATAGGCAAGTCCTTAGCATCGATTGCTGCGCCGGACAGTGCCGGGCGTTCCTCTGCCATCATGTACCAGATGCGCCATCTACGACAGTCGTTACATGGCGCGGAGATCGGGCTTGCCCGCAAGGACGGCAGTGCCTTCGAGGCAGAGATCAGCGGTCGGCCGATAATGGAAAACGGGCAGTTTCGGGGATACCAGGGTGTCGTCATAGCGATATCGGCGTATCAGCCAGCGGATGTCGCTACCCCCGATGATCGGGAGGCGCAACTCCTTCTCGATCTCGTATGTCACGACATCAACAATATGAACCAGGTCGAATCAGGATATGTCGAGATGGCCATGGAATCGCTGGACCGTACCAGCCCCGCATACGACTACCTCGAGAAATGCCTCATGGTCATGGCCAACAGCTCAGCGCTGCTTCGCAATGTCCAGAACCTGCGGCAGATCAGCACAGGCGCT
Organism: Methanobacteriota archaeon; assembly: GCA_023436075.1. Taxonomy (GTDB): domain Archaea; phylum Halobacteriota; class Methanocellia; order Methanocellales; family Methanocellaceae; genus Methanocella_A. Next base: position 2,237 of record JAEZKS010000175.1, on the reverse strand, counting down.
CGTACGCTGGAAAAGGTCGATCTGGAAAGCGTCATCAGGGACGCCATCAGGCAGTCTGCCAACGGGGGACGCGGCGAGATCAGGATCAGCGTGGGGTGCGAACTTGAATGCTATGTTATGGCAAATGCGCTGCTGAAAGACGCCTTCCTGAATATACTGGGTAACGCGATTAAACATTCCCGAGAGTTCCCGGTCATCGAAGTCAGAGTTGAAAAAATCATAGATGAGGGGAAAGGTTTCTTCATGGTGGCAATCGACGACAACGGGCCGGGGATTCCTGATGAAATGAAGCGTCGCCTGTTCAACCGTTTCGAGCATGGCACTACCCCTACCAGCGGAAAAGGCCTGGGACTGTACCTGGTCAGAAAACTAATAGAGGGCTATGGGGGCCATGTGTGGGTCGAGGACCGGGTGCAGGGTGATCACAGTCATGGCAGCCGTTTTGTAGTTGTCCTGCCGGATGCCGGACATTGATCATGCGGAAGGGACATCGGAGCTTGCATCGCAATGATAAAAAGCTAAACAGCAATTTATTCCGCCCATGTTGGCATAGTATTGTTGACCTTTCGTGAGATAACCATTAATAAGCTTTCTGCCAATGTTCATTATGCCTGCGAATCCTCCCATGGTTTCGGGCACGACGGGTAGACAGGGGCTGGAAGCATGACGGTCAGAACAAGGTGGGTGATGCATCTCATTGTTGCCGTAGCGTTCGTCGTACTATTTTCGACGTTCGTCATGGGCAACGCGATCGCAGAGAAGGTCTACGGCACCGTGACGGACAATAATGGTGTCAAGGTAGCCGGAGCGACAGTAACTCTAACGCTCTACCAGACCGGGGCAAGCCCAACTCCCAGAACGACCCTGACAAACTCCAATGGCTATTACGAGTTCACCGGACTGCAGAACGGTGCCTACAATGTACAGGCTGATAAGGGTGGCTATTTCTCGTCTTCTGAATCGGCAATTATCCAGGGCAGCGATCTAACGATCGATCTACGGATACCGGGCTACGACGCCACGGTGCCCACCCCGACCGTGCCGGTCGTCACTATAACGCCTACGCCTGTGCCTCCGACGCCTACGCCGACGCCCAGTCCGACTCCTACGATGGTGCCGCTGCCCACACAGGAGACCACGCCAGGCTTCGGGCTGCTGCTCGTACTCTTATCGATGGGCGTGTTCGTCGCGATCAGGCGAATCAGGTAGCGTGCGAATACCAGTGGGCCAGGTGAATAATGCTCTAATTTCCCTGGTTTTATAGTCCCATTTTTCCCGGGTTCATGATATTCTGCGGGTCAAGAGCCATCTTGATCGCTTTCATGACTTCGTGTCCTTTCCCGTGAATCCTCGGCATGTAGTCGCCACGGATGACGCCGATCCCGTGTTCTGCCGACAGTGTCCCTCTCAGGCTCAGCACCGCATCGTAAATATCGTCTCTGGCGGAGTATACTCTGTCCCATTCGCTTTTATCCAGTATGTCGATGGCCATGCCAGTATGCAGGTCTCCGTCTCCTATGTGGCCGAACGTAATGATCTCCAGGCCATGTTTGAGGCCGATCTCCCGGATCTTCCTGAGCATAAAAGGCACATCTCTGATAGGGATGCCGATGTCCTCCGCTTCGTAGATACTCACCTTGCCCGGGTTCAGTCTGCTAATGACCACGCTGACAAGCCTCCTCGTCGACCAGATGACTTCCGCTTCCGCAGGGTCCCTGATCACTCTGACGTTGCCATTGTTCAGCTCGCAGGCCTTGAAGACAAGGGCCGTCTCCCTGCCGATGCTGTCCTGGAACCCGTCCAGCTCGAAGATGAGCATGGCCTCGGCGTCAGACAGATCGAGCGATGGCTGGTATTTTTTCACCGCCCGGATGGCGCTGCCATCCATGATCTCCATGGCCGCTGGGGTGGCTCCCGAAGCCAGGATCTCGACGGCAGTATTGCCTGCGTCCTCTATACGGTCGAAAGATGAGACAATCACCCATCTTTCCTCAGGGATGGGACAGATGACGAGCCTTGCTTTGGTGATGACGCCGAGCGTGCCCTCGCTGCCGACGAACAGGCCCGTCAGGTCATAGCCCGACGCGATCTTAGCCGCCTTGCAGCCTGTGTGGATGACTTCGCCGTCCGGCAGGACTACCTCCAGGTCGAGCACGTAGTCTTTGACCGTCCCGTACTTGACCGAATGCATGCCGCTGCCGCCGTTAGCGATCAGCCCTCCGATCGAGCACATGTCG
>JAEZKS010000173.1 GCA_023436075.1 Methanobacteriota archaeon | reverse complement strand
GCTCCGGCATGAGGCCGTCGCCCGCCCTCTTTGCCCCTCCGGGCGCGGCCATAGGGGTAAAGGTTGCGGTCGAGGGCGACGATGGGCTCAAGCGGCTCTGACCTTGTTTAGTTAAATTTATAATAATGTCTTTATTATTAACAACTTGTAGACTGCCAAGATAGTAATTAACGCAATCTCGTTTTGAACCAAAATGACATTTACCGTTGCCGATATACACTGAACAGTCCGTACGCTCGAAAGGCACTTTCGGACAATCCATTTCCGCACCGACGATCAAAAAACCACCCTAAAAAATTAGTCGTGGATCATGTCCTCGGCAGTAGTAGGCTCGCAGACAGGCGGAGAGGAAGACCCGGGCCTCCGCCTCCTACCGGTTATGTCAGGAGCTAGATCCCCGTCCGGACAGCGATGAGCAAGACAATAGTAAACCTTGAGAATGTCATCCCACTGTCTATAGACACAGAGTTTACACTTTTGCCGCACGCGGATAAGCCCCCTTCACAGCGAATGCAACCCGGGCTTTTCTACGGGACTCAAGCTTAAGCAACGCGCTTTCATACTCGGTCGAGCTCCCGACGATACGGTTAACCCTGAAATCAGGGAAGCTAGCGCAGAAAAGACCGAACACCCGGGGAGAACCGAAACGGTGCAGCTCTAGATCCCCATTAGAGCTGTTCCAGAACTCTACAGAAACAATCCGAGCAAGAGACTGCTTCATTTAACATCCCTCCGATCGGACACCAGAAGAAGCGGAGGGCAAAAGCCCTCCTCTTAAGATCGACCTGTTCTCCTGGCATGTCTTCCCGTTCGCGTTCCAGTGATGGCCACACGTCTTTTTCGTGCATCCATAGGTGCGGACGCGGAAGACCATTCCATTGAAGAAAGCAGCAGCGCCGCACTTGGGGCACGTCTTTTTCTTCATGATCAGCGCTTGGAACTTAGGATAGGCGCAGAGATCGAGGTCGTCCGGGTCCTGGCGCCAGACGAATCGCCCTTTATCGTCCTTCGTCCAGGTCATTGCCGATCACTCCGGCAGAGCGTCTACAAACGCCTTGAACATCGGATCGTTCTGGTACGAGTCAACCAGAGCGCAGATGAACGTTTTCGTGATCTTCGCAGGCGAGCCATCATCGATCACACCGATGGCCTTGACCGACGAGTTATACGGAGTGCCATCTTTGAGCTTACCGGCGGGCGTGCACTTGAGTGCGCCTCCGTAGAATTTGATCGTGAAACCGCCGTTGTATCCAGCGAAGTGGTTTGCGTTCGACTGCTGTGCATCGGCAGCTTCAACGCCGCCGTTGTTGATACCATTCTTTGCCATTGCGTATTTCTCCTTGATTTGGTACGCATTGGCACGTTCAGTTAAAAAATAGCCAAATTATTGACTATTCAATAAAATCAGCCAAAGTTAAAGGTGATTTAGACGAACTATATACTTTATGTAAGAGGCTCTTAAAGGCTCCCGAGGTTACCGAGGTCTCCGAGCTTCAACACAGAGGTCACAGAGTACACAGAGGACGCACAGAGGGCGAATAAAAAACATGGCTCATGTAATCCTATCTGTTAAGAGTCCTCTGTGATACCTCTGGAGCCTCTGAGACCTCTGTGTTGAAGCTCGGAGACCTCTTGCCGACCTCTTAAACCTCAAGAGAACGATCTAGCGATCTGTTCGACGGCCCTGACAAGGAGGTCGACCTCCTCCTTCGTGTTGTAGCATCCGAAGGATGCCCTGGCCGAGCCGGTGATGCACAGGCGAGCCAGCGCGGTCTGGGCGCAATGCTGGCCGCTGCGTATGCAGATCTTCTGCGTCTCGTCCAGTATCATGGCCACATCATGAGGGTTCACGTTCTCGACGTTAAAGGCTACCAGCGATGCTCTCTTTTCCGGCCCGTAGATCTGGACCTGCGGTATCTCCGCCAGACGTTTCGCGCATTCCCTGGCCAGGCTGTTGACATGCCGCTCGATGTCGCTTACGCCCAGTGACCTGACGTATTCGACGCCACTGCCGAGACCGATTACGCCCGGGATGTTCGGGGTGCCATACTCGAACCGGGAGGGTATCTCGTCGAACGTGAACGAACCGGTGGTAACTGTGTGGACAGTGCCGCCGCCGACGAATACTGGCCGGAGGTCCTCGGGCTTCTTGACGTAAAGTATCCCGGTGCCCTGGGGCCCGAGTAGTCCCTTGTGGCCAGGCATGCAGGCGAAATCGCAGCCGAGCTCCCCGAGGTTCAGCGGGGTTTCTCCGGCGGACTGGGCCGCATCGATAAGCAGCATGACGCCGTGCTTTTTCGCTATCCTGGCAACGGAGCGTATGTCCTGTGCCGACCCGAAAAAGTTCGACACGTGTGTCATCGCTATGATCCTTGTTTTATCGGTGATCGCCTGCTCGATGGCTGCCGGGGGCACGACGCCGTCCTCCCCGGAGTCGACCACGGTCACGTCCACGCCTTTTTCCCGGAGCCGGATCCATGGCAGCAGGTTGCTGTGGTGCTCGACGACTGTGGTGACCACATGGTCGCCCTTACGCCAGTCCAGCCCGCAGGCCACCATGTTCACGCTTTCCGTAGTGTTCCGCGTGAAGACGATATTCCGGGGAGGAACGCCGAAAAAGTTTGCGACGGCATCCCTGGAATCTTCATATCTCTCTGTGGTCAGTCGGGCGAGCCGGTGAGCGCCGCGGCCGTAACTGCCACAGTACTTCGTGAAATACTCGTCCACGGTAGCGACGACCTGAAGCGGCTTCTGCGACGTCGCAGCGCTGTCGAGGTAAATTACCTCCTTCAGAACCGGAAAGTCCTCCCGTATCTTATAAACGTCGTACATCAATGAGCCTCGAAACAGGGTCCAGGGCGCTTAGCCTCCGGACACCACTCTCAACACGTCAATTTTGCCCGCAGACACTGCCGAGTCAAAGGGCACGGGCACGCCGTCCCGGAAGACGACCACTGTCTCCGGGTTGAGCTTAAGCTCAGCCAGGAGATCGTAGTAGTTGCCCCCGTCCCGGAACTCTATCTCCTTCTCTTCCGTCCTGCCGGCATGCAGCTTGATTCGCAGAAGCAGCTTATATCCCTTCCCGCTTCTTGAGACTGGAAGTCACGTCTTTCGCTCCGGGCTCAGTCTCTTTTTCGTATTCCTTGTTCAGCTTATCCGGCCGGGCGAGATCTTCGGCGTTCTCGTCAAGGAGCTTCATGTCTTTCTCGTGTTCCTTTATGGAGCCCTTCCTTTCGATGTCCCGCTTCTTGAACTTTCCAGACATGCCAGATCACTATACGTAATAGCGCGTGGAATGAATAAAATATTTTGCAATTCTGTACGGCCATGTCTGCAACCATTGCGCATTCCCGGCCGGCATAAATTTTAAATACTCCGGCATGTAAAAGGAAAGAGAATTTCCCGCACGCCGAGGTACTCTAACGGTAAGGGACTGGTCTCGAAAACCAGCGGTCGCAAGGCCTTAGGAGTTCAAGTCTCCTCCTCGGCGCTAAAAAAGTTTTGAGGGGCTCCCGGGGGCTTTTCCAAAAGCTCCCTGGGTCACGACACCAAACACATGTGCCGAAGGCACCTTTTAAGGATCGTTTTAGAAGGGTGCAAGGGGACCTTTTCCCAAAAGGTCCCCCTGTATGCGTTTATGGACAGGTAAAGACGATAAAAACTGGCCAGGAAATCGTCGCACGCCATGCTGCGAACTCTCATTACGCGCGCGAGGCCGCGTCGGCTGCATATCCCCCGATATGATGATGCTTTAATACTCTTTTGAAATCTTTTTTATTCCTGTGGGCCATTCTTTGTTACGATGGACTTCTACGAAGGCTTTGCCAGGCGGTTTGACCGGATGATGGAATGGCAGCGACGCTGGCACAAGGAGGAGGCTTTCTTCCGCAGGATGTTGCCGGCAGGCACGCACAGAATCCTGGACTGTCACTGTGGCACCGGGTTCCACTGCGCCATGCTCGCAGTGATGGGTTTCGAGGTAGAAGGCGTGGACTCATCCCCGCACATGCTCGAGGTCGCCTGGCAGAACCTGGAGGAGCGAGGCGTCGAAGCGAAGCTGTCTCTGGGCGATGTGAAAGAGATGCGGCCGGGTCGTGCCTTTGACTGTGTCCTCTCCATGGGCAACTCCCTCCCCCATGAGTTCGGAGACGATAATCTCCTGCGATCACTGCGGAGCATGTACGATGCCTTGCGGCCCGGCGGCCTCTGCATCGTGCACATCGAGAACTTCGATCGCCTGTACATGGACGGCGATCGTTTCATCCCGTCATCGTTCTCGCATACTGACGGCGGGACGGATGTTTTCATTTTCGCCATCGATTACTTCGAAGGCCTTGTGGTATTCAATATCCTCTCCATCATTGAAGAAAACGGGCTCCCTAAGTTCAATGTGGACGTAGTGAAGTACAATCCAGTGCCCGTAGCTAAGCTGGAGATGCTGATGGAGCAGGCAGGCTTCCGGGATATCGACGTCTACGGCGGCTTCGACATGATCCCTATCGACGAGAGTGAGAGCTATGATGCGATCTTTGTCGCGCATAAATAAGCGATAGCCAGAAGCGAAGCGTAGTGTGGTAGCGTTAAGGCGTGACGGGACTGGATGATCAAATGGTCATGACATACAGGTCCCACTCGTTGCCGGAATTGTAGTTCCTGTTGTCCATGTAGATCACGTAGTTGCCATATATCTGGGGCATCATCTGATCATGGGGCTCGTTGGTCAGCCGGGTCTCCTGCATCGTGGCCCTGTCGAACATGTATATGTCCCACTTCCCGTCCCGGTTATCGTCGTACACGATGCGGCTGCCAGAGACGTCAGCATAGTACTGCATGCCCTGGCTGGAAGTGCTGGAAACGATCCTCGTCTCGCCGGTAGCGATGTCGTACGCGTAGATATGATCCGAGCCGCCCACGACGCTGCGATATACGACTGTGTTGCCTGATATCCTCGGGTGGTCGCTGTCCGCGCCTGCAGCGCTGATAGCCTTCGTCTTACTTGTCTTCTTGTCGTAGAGCATGATATTCCGACTGCCGTCGCTTGTCTCGCACCAGACGATGTAATCGCCATCGGACCTGGGCTCGTTGGGCTGGGACATGTTGTACGCCAGAATGTTTCTTAATCCCGAGGCGAACGTGTACTCGTACAGGCTGAAGATGTATATCTTACCCACCAGGTCGTTGCTCCCGCCGTCGTCCTGTATGTATATAAGACGACCGTCGTTGTTAATGCTCGGGTACGTGCGGGGTGCCTCGCTAATCGTCACCTGATTGGTAGTCCCGTTCGGGATGTCGTAGAGCGATATCTGAGTAGTGCTCTCGTTGAGCAGCCCGACCTTGCCGCTGCCGATGCTCCCATATGACCGCACATTGCCAGTGGCGATCACCTTGTCAGTCTTCGTCGGGATGCTATACAGGTGAACCTTGTAGTTGTTCTTGCCTACCTGCTCATCGTAGA
>JAEZKS010000172.1 GCA_023436075.1 Methanobacteriota archaeon | reverse complement strand
CTTCGGTGGCGGCGTCGGCTACCAGCAGAGTTCCGGCATCAGCATCCCTGGCGCACAGGTAGGAGTGAGCGTTCCGGTTTCGCTCGGCGGTGGCGGTGGTATCGGCGGCGCAGGCGGCATGGGCGGTATCAGTTCCGGTGGTGCGGGCCAGGGCATCCAGGGCGTTGGCATTGGCGGGAGCAATTTCGGCGGATCGCCTGGCATGGGTGGTATTAGCACTGGCGGCGCGGGCCAGGGCATTGGCGGTGTCGGCATCGGCGGGAGCAACTTCGGTGGCGGCGTCGGCTACCAGCAGAGTACCGGGATTAGCATCCCCGGCGTCTCTGTGGGCTCCAGTACGCCCGTGAGCCTCGGAAGTATCTGATCATGTACCCGGATTAACACACGGTAAAACGGGCAGCTGGTCCGGCTCTAATTCGACGCCGGACCACAGGCAAAATTGTTAAAATCTCCTGAAGGTGAAAACATGCATGGAATGAGAGGCCTCACGGCCGTGTTGAGCGTGATCATCTCGCTGCTGATCGCCAGCCCGGCACTTTTTTCGGGCGCAGCTGTCGGTCAGTCGTACGACAGCGGGTACGCTGCCGGCTATGGTGATGGCAATTATGATGCTACAGGGTCTTATGCAGGGGATATTCCTGATAGCTTGAACATACCCGGAATCGAGGGGCTGCAGGGATTCAGTCCCGGCGAAAATATCCTCAGTCTCGCGGTCATACCTGTCACGCAGCAGGATAGCGCGCTATATTTCCAGGTGATCGGCTTTGCCATAACGAGCCCTGCCAGCGGGCAGTCCGTCGTGTATTCTCTGGACAGGCCCATTCCCGGGCTGATCGATCCTGCGACAAACACTGTGCAGATAGATCTCTCGAACCTGGCAGCAGCGATCGGCCAGGCAGGCTACATCGACAGCTCTCAGGTCTATGCTACTATCCGAACCGACCCGCGAGTCGTGGTCATCGACGTGGACATGTCCTATCAGGGCTTCCAGGGATCGCAGGCGATCTTCAACGTGAGCGGTGTCAACCTGATCCCGCCAGACGGCCAGATGCAGGCATTCTCGATGCAGCAGCCCACGCAACTGATCATCGATCCTTCCGCGTCAAGCCTGTACATGGTCGCGTTCCCGCAACTGATCAATACGTTCAGTGGCTTCTATGGCGTGACTTATCCGCAAGTGCTGCCCATCGTCTATGCACAGCCTGTGCCGGTCCTGGCGCCTGTCTTCGTGCCGTTCATCCGGCCGTTCCCGGTCTTCTCGTCGGCCTTCGTCCCCTTCAATCCGTTCTTGTTCCATCGCGGTTTCCTGCCATTCTTCAACCACCGGGTCCACGGAGTTTTCCCGATCAGGGACCGCTTCTTCGCACGGAACGAGATCGGCAGGTTCCATGGCGGAGAATTCGCTTTCGGCCATCCGGGCGGACGAGTCCAGATCGCACCAGGTCTTGGTCCTGGCCGTGGCATTGGCGAGTTCCACCGGCCGGGATTTCCGACCGTGGCCACGGGTGGTCGCGGATTCCAGCCTGGCCGTGACATCGGCGACATCCGTCAGCCAGGATTCCAGCCCGGACGCACGGTCGGTCCCGAAACTTTCCCCGGCCGGCTCAACGTACCTTCGACACAGCGTCCGGGAACAGCATTCCGTCCCGGAGGCGTCGGCCAGGGCGCCCCGTTCATCGCCGGGGGCAACAGGTTCGGCGTCCAGCCTGGACGCGGGCCCGGGTCACTCGGCGGAAGCCAGTTCTTCTCTGGCGGCGGAGTCCGCAGAGCCCCTGTCGGCGGAGCAGGCTTCGGCGGAGACATTCGCAGCGGCGTTGCCCGAACAAGCCCGCCATCCTTTACCGGGGGCGGCAGGATCGGAATGCCAGCGGGCGGCGGGTTTTCCGGTGGCCTGAGAGGAGCTCCGGTTGGTGCCGGCAGGTCGTTCGGCGGCGGCAGCCCCGGAGGCATGGGAGGAATCCGGCACAGGTGATACTTTTTTTCTCTTTTTATCATATCAAATGACATAGCTTAAACGGGCGTTATTACCTAATAAGGGACATCTTCTTGCGTGAATCCGGGCAACTTCGGAAGCGCGGAATGCCATTCCTTTTCCCGCTTCCGCGTGCGTGACCGAGCCGCCAGGCTTTGGTCGTTTGTCCTTGTTTTGGTAACGCGCAGCACGGGGAGGCCGCCAGGCACGCCAAGGGGCCAAGCACGCCAAGAACGATAATAAAATGGCTCCACGCATGACTTTTGTTAAAAAAGTCTTGGCGCCCTTGGCCCCTTGGCGTGCCTGGCGGCCTCCCCGTTCTACGGGAGCCTAAACAAGGCCATGTATAGCAGCCATGCATGAAAAACCGTCGCACAGTTCTCCCCTGCATATGAACCTGCACGAGTGACCGAGCCGCAGGGCTCTCGTAAACACTCGACCACATGCAAGAGTCTCTGCAATTGTAACATTTAGTATGAGGATTTCAAAAATTATTAATACTTTTAATTGTAAAACCAATGGTTACCTGCGCAAGCGCGCGGTAAACGGGAGGTATCAACATAAAGAGCAAATTATTCATTGTGATAATCGCATGTGCCGTTTTACTGCTGGCACTCGGCCTGTCGGGCTGCACGTCCCCGACGCCGACTCCTGAGCCAGCGAACAACACGACGGCCATCACGATCGTCGACAGCACGGGGAAGGCCCTGGAACTCCCCGGCGTGGCCGACCGGATCATCGTCACTAACTCGGACAGCGCTGAAGTCCTGATCGCCCTCGGGGCGATCGACCGGATCGTCGGCGTGCCGAACAACGTCAAGAGTAATCCCAACCTGGCAGGATACTTCAACGACACGCCAAGCATCGGCGAGTGGAGCAGCCCGAACATGGAGTCGATCATAGCGCTCAAGCCAGACGTGGTGATCGCGTACGCTTCCTCCAAGCCTAAGAACATGGACAGTTTTGACCAGGCCGGCATCCCGGTACTGCTCCTGGATTGCTACAAGATGGACAACATGACGTCGGACATTCGGAAGATGGGCGTCTTGACCGGGAAGCAGGCGCGGGCGGAAGAGTACGCCGGTTTCATGGAGCCGCAGATCGCCCTGGTGACGCAGCGGATAGCCAACCTGACGGATGACCAGAAACCATCGGTGTTCTGGGAGACAAACATGTATAAGCTCGCCACCGTGATCAACGGCTCAGGTGGCGATACGCTGATCCGGATGGCAGGGGGCAAGAACATTGCCACCGACCTACTGAAGGGTGACATCTCGAACGAGTGGGTCATTGATCAGAACCCGGACATTGTCATCAAGGTTGGGCTCAACTACGCCACGGCGGCTAACATGACCGAGACCCGGAACGCCATCATGAACCGGACTGGCATGCCATTAGTCAAGGCCGTGAAGGACGGCAAGGTCTATGTCATGTCGAGCACGCTGACCTTCGGGCCGAAAGGGTTCATCGGCCTGCTGTACCTGGCCAATATCTTGCACCCGGACCTCTTCAGCGACGTCGACCCGGCAAGTATTCTGGAAGAGTACGACCAGCGGTTCGTCCCCGGTTCGAAGAATGGCAATTTCGTCGTTCCTTAGGCCTGTAACGATGGACATAAAGGGAAAATACAGGATGGGAAACTATATGTTGCCCATCCGTCCTTTCTATTTGGATTTGTCAAAATGTCAGGAAGCCTGATCACGGAGCCCGGCGCAGGAGCGGCAGAGACTTCTGTAAACGACCTGTACCACGGCAGCTTCAGGAAACGGCTGATTTTCCTCGGGCTACTCGCGGCATTGCTGCTCATGTCGTCGATCTATGCGGCGTCGGCAGGTTCGGCCATGATCGAGTACGGGGACGTGTTCTGGTCCCTCGTCGGAGCAGTGGAAGGCCAGTTGCATATGATCGGGATCCATATAAACGGGCTCCCTCAGCCCCAGAACGACATCGCCCCGGTCATCGTCGTCGACATGCGGCTGCCCCGGATATTGCTGGCCATACTGACCGGCATGAGCCTTGCCGTGGCCGGGACGGTCATGCAGGGCGTGCTGCGGAACCCGCTGGTCAGTCCGTTCACGCTTGGCCTGGCATCGGCCGCATCTTTCGGGGCGGCGATTACTATCGTGCTAGGCACGGGCATCCTGGGCCTCTTCATCGCAAATGGAGGTAACTATGACATTGTCCTGAACGCGTTCATCTTCGGGCTTCTCAGCATGTTTCTCATCTATGGCATCTCGAGGGTGCGGGGCACCAGCCAGTCCACGCTCATCCTCGCCGGCGTCGTGCTTGGCTACATATTCCAGGCCGGAGTGATCGTCCTCAAGTACCTGTCCAACAATGACCGGCTGAAAGACCTCGAGATTTGGCTCATGGGCGGCATGTGGGGCGCAAGCTGGAACGCGGTGATCATCCTGTTGCCGATCGTGATCGTTTGCACGATACTCCTGGCGCTGAAGGCATGGGACCTGAACGCGCTGGCCGCCGGCGACGAGATCGCGAAGAACCTCGGCATACGTGTGGAGCGTATGCGGCTCTACTGCCTGCTGCTGGTAACCATCGCGGCGTCGAGCTGCCTGGCATTCACAGGCGTCATCGGGTTCATAGGCCTGATGGCCCCGCACATCTGTCGCATGCTCATCGGCAACGATCATCGCTATCTCATCCCGTGCTCTGCGCTCATGGGTGCTCTGATCCTGCTGCTATCGGATACGTTCTCTCGTACTGTCATGAGTCCGGTCGAGATCCCGGTAGGCATAGTCATGTACATTCTCGGTGGCATTTTCTTCCTGTATCTCATACTGAAGGGCAGGGATAGCCACATCTACTGAGAGGGACTGCATTGAAGATCAAGATCGACGGCCTCGGAGTGAATTACGGCGCCCACAGGGCACTCGACGGCGTCTCGTTCGAGGGGAACCCCGGCGAGGTGATCAGCGTCATCGGGCCTAATGGCTCGGGCAAGAGCACGCTGATCAAGTGCATTGCCCAGGTGCACAAGCCCACGAACGGCAAGGTCTTTCTGAACGAAGCCGACGCTGCACGGATGGACCCGGGCGAGATCGCAAGGCTCATCGGCTATGTCCCCCAGAACTTCCATTATCTGTTCTTCTCCACGGTCATGGAGACCGTCCTGCTCGGTCGCAAGCCTCACATCAAGTGGAAGGTTTCGCAGCACGACCTGGACATCGTACAGCAGGCCCTTGACAGCATGAACATCCGCAGCTTCGCGGGCAAGTTCATGGATCAGCTCAGCGGCGGCGAGAAGCAGAAAGTCTATATCGCCCGGGCGCTCGCCCAGGAGCCGGAACTGTTCCTGTTCGACGAGCCGACGAGCAATCTTGACCTGAAGCATCAGATAGAGGTGCTGGAAATCACCAGGCGACTGACCAAGAGCAGGGGCGCGTCCATGATCGTCGCATTGCATGATCTGAACCTGGCATACTCCTATTCGGACACTGTGCTCGTGCTCAATCATGGAAAAGTCCACGCGTTCGGCAGGCCGGAAGACGTGCTTACGACTGAGACTATCAGGGACGTCTACGGTGTGGAAGCCATGATCATCGAAAGCGAGTACGGCAGGCACATCGTGCCGTTGAAAGCCAGGACATGATTCATGGAATCTTTCAAGATACGATCATTTTGAAACACTTATAAACGCTTATATACGTACGCAAATGTATATTCAGTGATCTCATGAGAAAGACGAAAGAGGAAGCCGAGGTCACGAAGGAGAAGCTTCTCGATGCGGCGCTGAAGGTGTTCAGCAAAAAAGGCTATCCATCGACCACGCTGGACGACATCGCGAAAGAGGCCGGCGTCACCCGCGGCGCGATTTACTGGCATTTCAAGGGCGGTAAAGCGGAGATTTTCACGGCCATCATAAACAAAGGCCTCGAACGGGTCAACGCGCTTACGGTTCGGCTGATCTCGGAAGGCGGTACGCCCATGGAGATACTGGAGCGGGTCCTGGTGAGCTTGCTGAAGTTCGTCGAGGAAGACGATGATTACCGGGCGGTGCAGGAGATACTGATCTTCCAGATGGTGGACGACCCGGAGCTCTCGTTGCGGCTGGAGGATAAAAAGCATGCCTATGAGGAGTCGATAAGCTACATAGCAGGGCTTATCGAACAGGCAAAGGACTCCGGCGAAGTACGTCGCGACGTCGACGCGATGACCGCGGCCATTGCCGCCTACGGAATGCTCAATGGTATCGTGTTCATCTGGATAGTGGAACGATCGGTGGCTGAGACGCCCCAGTTTTCTCTGAAAAAGCAGGCATCTTCTTTCGTAAAGCTTTACCTGCGAAGCATTGTTGCATGATCGCCGGGAACGACAACCTATAAATATCATTAACATACACGTATGTATGTAAATTTTTGAGCCAGGCTCTTATGGCTCTTGACTCAATCGACTGTCGAAACGTTGTCGATAATTTACATACAAACATGAATGTATAATGGAGAATGACAATGGAAACGTCAAAAGAACACCTGAAAATGGATAGAAACCAGGTGATGGGCCTCCTGGTTGTTGCGATCGCCATATTCACTGACATGCTCGTCTACTCGATCGTCGTGCCGATTCTCCCTCAATATGCGGCAGAGCTTGGCGCTTCCCAGCAGGTGATCGGGCTGATGTTTGCCTGCTATGCGGTGACGTTCCTGGCGGCTTCGCCGATCGTAGGCATGTTGTCAGATAAGATTGGCAGAAAGAAACCCATGATCATTGGCCTGGTCGGGTTGCTGGTATCGACGCTGATGTTCGCGTTCGCAAGCGACATTGCCATGCTGGTGATAGCCCGAGCGCTCCAGGGAATCTCCGCCGCAGTTACCTGGACTGCAGGACTTGCCCTGCTGGCAGACCTCTATCCGGCAAGCTCCAGACAACAGGCAATGGGCCTGGCGCTCTCGGGCAGTTTTGCAGGTATGCTGATAGGACCAGGCGTCGGAGGTTTCCTATACGAGTATGGCGGCTACATGCTCCCGTTCCTGGCCATAGCTGGCCTGGTGGTCATAGACGGTATCGCGCGAATATTCCTGCTTAAAGACCCACCTATTGCCACTAACGACGAAAAGCCCTCAATCATGAGACTGTTGAAGAAGCCGACATTCGTGCTCCTGGCCGGCGTCATCACGTTGATCTCTGTCGTGATGAGCATGCTTGAGCCGACTTTACCGTTGTACCTGCTGAACACACTCGAAGTTTCCCCCGGACTGATCGGCGTTCTTTTCACTGTCATGGCATTATCCAGTGTGGTCGTCGCTCCTCTATCATACATTGTTGCAAATAAGCTCGGCCGCAGGCGCACTATTGTTGCCGGACTCATCTGCACCGCTTTACTGCTGCCTTTCGTTGCGCTGGCTGGCTCGTTCCTGGCGGAACTGGCGATAATGGCACTGATCGGAGCAACGCTTGCCCTCGGGCTGTCTTCCGTGCCTACAGAGATGACTGAAATATCCGACCGCATGGGATCCGGAGGGTACGGGGCAGTTTTCTCAGTCTACAACATCGCTATGTCCGCGGGAATGATGATAGGGCCTGCAGCTGGCGGTCTGCTGGCAGGCTACCTGGGCATGGCGGCCGGGATGATGGTCGGCGGCCTGGGCGTAGTGGCTTATGCTGTGCTCCTGTCGATCAGCATGCGGAGCAGTCCTGGAGGGATTCCTGCCGCTTCGCCGGTCTCGTGAACGACCTGTGACACCCTGCATTTGAGAGGCCCTTTTTTACTGGCCTCTCATTTCCCTCATTTTTCCCTCATCGGCAGTTTTTTTAACATTCAGCAGCCAATATTTGTCAAATCATCACCGGAGTTTCAGATGCTTATCAAAAATGCCACTTACTGGGACGGCAGCAAGATTGTCAAAGGCGAGCTGCGCAACGGCTCGTCAGACGAGGAATTCGACGCGACTGGAAAGCTGGCTATCCCGGCCTTCAACAACGCCCACACTCACAGTGCAATGACGCTGATGCGAGGTGCAGGGGACGGCCTGAAATTACAGGAATGGCTGGATACGGTCATTTTCCCCGCCGAGAAGCGGCTCACGCCCGACCTGGTATATAAGGGCGCTATGCTCGGCTGTCTCGAAATGATCCGGACGGGGACGTCATCGTTCATCGACATGTACTACTTCGTGGAATCGGTTGCAAAGGCCGTGGAGGATTCAGGCATCAGGGGCATGCTGGGCACGCCAATCCTCGACTTCGGCACGCCATATTTCCGGGATGCTGATGATGCGCTTCGGCTGGCGGAGCGGCAGCTTGCCGGACCACGGCCATCCCGCGTGGACTTCTGCGTGGCCCCCCATTCCATTTACCTGTGCGCTGAGGACGTGCTCGTCCGGGCGAAGGTGCTGGCGCGGAAGCACGACGCGAAGCTGATCACGCACATCTCCGAGACTCGCAAGGAATGCGTCGACTGTCACCGGCAGACCGGCCTGTGGCCTGTCGAATACCTCGACAGCATCGGGCTGCTGGACGAGAATACGATTCTCTCTCATGCCGCATGGCTGACCAAGATGGAAGTGAAGATTCTCGCAGATCAGGGTTGCACGGTCGTGCATTGTCCGGTGTCGAACATGAAGTTGGCATCGGGCGGTGTCATGCCTTTGCCCGAATTGCTGGCCGCCGGGGTAAAAGTCGCGCTGGGCACCGACGGCGCGTCGAGCAACAACTCGCTGGATATGATGCAGGAGATGAAGTTCGGCTCCCTGCTGCAAAAGTCGCACCGCTGGGATGCCACTGTCGCGCCTGCGCCGGTAATGCTGAAAATGGCCACGATGTGGAGCCGTGACCTGGCGTTCATCGATCTCGACGATGTGCGAATGCTGCCGCACTACGACCTGATCGCGAATCTCGTCTACTCGGGCGGCGCGGTGACAGACCTGCTGGTCGACGACCGTTTCGTGCTGTGGGACGGAGTCGTCACTACCTTCGACGAAGTGAAGGTGAAGCGCGAGTTCTGTGAGGCCGCCACGGAGCTGTCGTGATGAAGATTGCCGCGCTCTTCTCAGGTGGCAAAGACTCGAGCTATGCCATGTTCGTCGCCAGCCAGTATGCATGGGATGTGACGCATCTTGTCACTGTTTTTTCCGAATCGCCGGAATCTTACATGTACCACGTCCCGGCCATCGAATTGACACGGCTGGCGGCGCAGGCAATAGGCGTGCCGCTGGTCGAAGTGGTAACGCCGCCGGAGCCTGAGAAAGAGCTGATCCCGCTGCGCGACGTGCTGGCCAGTCTCGGCGTCGATGGTATCGTCTCAGGGGCGCTGGCCTCTGAGTACCAGCGGCGTCGGCTCGACCAGATATGCGACGATATTGGCATCAAGTCCTTCGCGCCACTGTGGCACAAGAACCCTCGGGAACTGATAGGCGAAATGGTGGAAGAGGGCTTCGAGATCATGATCGTCGGATGCTTTGCCGAAGGGCTGGATGAGCGCTGGCTCGGCCGGGTGCTGGACGAAAAGGCGCTGGCAGAGCTGGATCGGCTGCACGACCGGTACGGCATCCATGTGGCCGGCGAGGGCGGCGAGTACGAGTCCATGGTGCTCTATGGGCCACACATGAAGAAGCGCATCTGCGTCGAATACGAGAAAGAATGGCACGTTCATTCTGGCAAAATTGTCGTGAAAAAAGCGTGGCTTGAATGATGTCGGGCAGTAAATCATGGCACGTCGGCGGCGCTGTCTCGCGCGCGTACCATGACCAGCCTCGGACTCCCCTGAAGTATCAATAGCCTTCCATCTCGCGTTCGCCCGCTTTCAGGATGTCCTTGCACTTGTCCGGAAGCTCCTCGAACCTGTTCACCCGCTCTACCTCATGGATGAACCGCTGCCGGTCTTTCGGCCTGAGGTTGATGTATGCATCGGTATGTGTGATCCTGAATGCTCGCCTGCTTAATTCCGGGTCGATGATAATCCCCTCGCAATATTTCTGTGGTCGCGTATAAAAAATTAGGGCGTATAGTTTACGTTTTCACGATCGGTGAAGTTTCCTGGTTGAACGGGTTGATGCGCATGGCCAGCGAAAACAGGTACGGGTAATGCGTCTTCAGGTATCCCATATATCTGATCCATTCGAGGACCAGCAGGCTGTATGCTCGTTTCACGTCGCCATTCAGATGCACGATGTCGGTCTGTGGCAGCTCGTGGAAGTCTCCCCGGTAATCAAGCTCTTCAGTCAGGTGAAACATGGCCTGGAGTGCATTAGTGAACTTTTCGTGCTCGATCAGGATCGGGTTTTCCAGCAGGCGGACGAGGAAGCCGCGGCGGTCGTTCAGGTCTTTTTTGATCGCTGCGAGGTCGTCCACCCTCATCTCAGGGCTGTATTTGAAATCTGCGAGCACAGCCTTCAGCCTCATGTACTCCTCCTGTGGTAGATCGCCAGCATGGGCCAGCCTGTCTCTGATCTTCTCTATCTCGCTGTCCCGGCTCGCCACCTTCCTGAGGAAAGCGACGCCGACTTCGCTGAAGAACAGGCCGATCACCATGTTCATCTTCTCTAGGCGCTCTTTGCGCTCTCTCCATGCGAGAAGGCGGTCAAGTATCAGTGTGACCACTATGACCTCGATGGGCAGGAAGGCGAGCTCAAAAACGACGTATTCTTCTATCCAGTACATATCCTTGAAGATCGCGTAATGGATGCCAAGGAGCAAGAGTGACAACGTCAGCAGAGCGATGCCGAGGCCGATCAGCCAGTATGTTCTTTCTTTTGCCACAAAGGGCTGTTGTACCGTTTAGTAAATAATGTCTCTTGCCAGAGGAGGCGGCTGGAACAAGATAGCCCTGCGATATCTTTTATTCCGGGCTTTCGACTTCGGACATCCGGGGCCGTTTCAGGCCGCAGCGATCGCGGAGGATGCGCGGCGAACGCGCTTTCCATTAATATTAGTGGAAAGCGTTTTAATCGTCTCCCTGGCTCCGGAGCTCCATGGCTCCTTTATTAAAACAGTACTCATCTGCTCCGTTTTTCTCCCGTGCTCTACCTTAGCTCCTTGTAACTCCTTAGCTCAACGGCGGGAGAACAGGAGGCTAGCGGAGCAGAGGTAGAGCACAGGAGTAAACGGAGCGGAGGAGTACGATTTTTATGAAAGGAGTCCAGGAGCAGGGGAGCCAGGGAGGACGAACCTGTTATCCTGCGATTGCGATTAAAATAAGTAAAACCTGAAAGTTGTTGCGGTCGATGCGTGGCGAAGCCTGCGATCGCTGCGGCCTGAAAACTTCGCTCCGGCGCCGCAACGCATTGGCAAAACAACAGCTTTCAACAAGAGAGCACGGCGGCCAGGTCACGCGCACACGTGCAGACGACGCCGGAAGTGTCCCCTTGTAGCCAGAGCATGGCATGCGACGCTTGCCAGTCTGAAAATAAAATAAGGTTTTAACGCGTAGTAACCTCGCAGCCGTCTTCCGTGACGATAAGCGTGTGCTCTGCCTGTGAGACCAGGCCGCCCGACTGCTCGATCAGCACTGGGTAGGCGTGGATGATTCCTGCCCGCACCAGCGCATCTATGGTTTTTTCAGACCGCTTCATGTCAGCGAGCCAGCGTCGGGCGAATGGCAGTCCGTCGAAGGACTGGACGGCCTTCAGCATGTCCCGTTCCCAGGGCAAGCGAACCGGTTTTACTGCGATGAGGCCGAAGATCTCCGCGAAATTGCCCTCGGTGACTATGCCGACGCCGTCAGTGGCGAACGGCTCGATGGCAATGACCTGTCCTGCCTGCAGGACGATGCCCTGTCCCATCTTCTTGTTAGGGATGGACGGCGGCGCATGCTGCACGAACCGTTCCAGGCCATGGCCTGTAAGGTTGTAGATCGGCCTGAACCCAAAGCCGTCTATGGTCGCCTCTATGGCTGCGCCAATCTCCGCCGTCGAGACGCCTGCCCTGACGAGCTTGATCGCTTCTTCGAGCGCCGTCTCGGAAGCTTTCAGCAGGTCTTTGCTCTTCCCTGACAGGTCGACTGTCACCGCCGTATCGGCGATGTAGCCGTCCACATGGACTCCGATGTCCAGCTTGACAACGTTCTCTTCGAAGACACGGAGATCTCCAGGCTCTGGCGAGCCGTGGGCCGCCTCGGTGTCCAGCGAAATGTTCACCGGGAACGCAGGTTTCCCGCCGCGGGCGGCGATGTCTGCCTCGATGGCATCGGCCACGTCGAGCAGTTTCGCGCCCTTCTGCACTCTCCCGACAGCGGCTTCTCTGACTTCTTTCAGGATACGGCCTGCCTGCCGGTACTTTTCCAGCGCTTCGGGCGTTTCGATGGTCATATGATCAACTCCTTGGGGAATTTTGTCAGGTTCTCACAGCCTTTTTTCGTGACTACGACGAGGTCCTCGATGCGGACGCCGCCGACTTCGGGGTCATACAGCCCGGGCTCTACGGTCACGACCATGCCCGGCTCCAGCTTTCGTTCATCGGTCTGGCTGAGCCGGGGCTGCTCGTGGACCTCCAGTCCGAGGCCATGACCCAGCGAATGGACGTAGCCCGTCTTTGACTTCGTCCGGGGTGTGCCGAAGCCATGCTTCTCGAAAAGGTCACACACGACATCGTCGACCGATTTCCCGGTGACTCCTGCGCAGATGGCCTTCAGCGCCTTCTCCTGCGCGTCAAGGACCAGCTTATACATCTCTTTCATTTCCTTCGTCGGCTTGCCCTTGACCACGGTGCGTGTCATGTCTGCACAGTAGCGGTTCGCTTTGCTGCGGGGGAACAGGTCCAGCACGATAAGCTGGCCGGCCGGCACTGGTCCGGCACCGGCGAAGTGAGGATCGGCCGAGCGAGGGCCGGAAGATGCGATAGTGTCCGTGGCTTCGCAGCCATTCTTAGTGAAGACAAGGTCGATCTCGCGGTGAAGTTTTTCCGATGTCAGCGGCTTGTCATGATACTGCAGGATTCCGCTCTTGACTTTCGACTTCCTGATTATATCGACGGCACGGGCCATGGCTTTCTCGTTGACCCACTGCACTTCCCTGATCTTCTCGATCTCTTCCGGCGACTTGATCATCCGGCGTTCCTCGATGTCCAGCGGCGCCGCGGTCGCTTCCACGCCCTTCGATCGCAGCCGGTCTGCCACGCCGAGCGGGAAGCTTTCTGGCACCATGACGCTCCCTGCCTTTATCTCTGCCAGGAATGCCGCCAGCATGTCGGCAGTCGCCAGGTCCTCGCGCTTCAGCTTCCTGATCATGTCCGTGTAGCCGTATTTGTCGCGGGAGATAACGTTGCGCACACGGGACTCTTTTTCGGCCCGGCCATATTCCATCGGCGAGACGATGATGTATTCCTTGTCGTTCGCGCACACGTAGGCGAAACTGTCCGGT
The DNA here is from genome assembly GCA_023436075.1 of Methanobacteriota archaeon. Classification (GTDB taxonomy): domain Archaea; phylum Halobacteriota; class Methanocellia; order Methanocellales; family Methanocellaceae; genus Methanocella_A. Next base: position 1,583 of record JAEZKS010000172.1, on the reverse strand, counting down.
GCCAGGAAACGGCTTGCATAATACATATCAGCGTTATGGAAACTCTCCCCGACCATGAGGACCGGCACGTCGCATTTTTGTTTTGCCATGATGATCAACCTGATAAAACGATGCTGGCTTCTCTGATAGATAAAAGACCGCTTTTACAATCATATATTTTTGCATTTCGCCGATTTCAGAGGCTCCAGAGGTTACACGAGGGCACCGAGCTTCAACACCAGTAGTTCCGATGGTGTTCAGGCGGTTTATGTATTTGTGTAATCGTTTTCTGTTGTTAACAATCGAAAAGAAAACAAGAATATTCTTGAAGAAAGCGTGTTTGTTGGAATTGCTGCTTCCGGATGTTTATCTGTTTCTGTTGATAGCCTGAGCTAAGCGGGTTGCGTATTAGCCGGGGTCTGAAAGAGTTTTATCCCTAACAGTTTTATCCCTGATCGAAGAGGACTTGTTTCGTGCTTTTCCTAATATTTTGTTTATGACTCGTCCGAGTCTTTTCATTGTGGCTGGCTGTACTGTGTTCACGATAAGTCTCCACAGGTTGGATAGCAGGTAGCTTATCGTTTCTAGTAATAGTCTGTACGATGGGTTAGGACTGCTTGTTTTGGGTTGCACTTGTTTCTTCTTCTTGAACTGGTTCTCAATATTCCACCGGATCTTGTACCAGGCTAGAATCATGCCTGTTTCGTCGTCCTGTAATACGATGTTGGAGTAATAACTGGTGTATTCGAAGTTTTTATCCTCCAGAAAATACACGTTCACTTGTTTCGCCCCTCCGACACGTTTTCGTATCGTGTGACTCTGACATGGTTTCTTAGTTAACAAGCTCTTTTTATACAGTTCATCCATCCCATCGCTGTGCTTGCATGGAATGATGTATTCGCCGCCAAGTTTTTCAACGGCTTCGAATGTTTTGACCCCTCCGAAAAACCTGTCCATCAGCACGATTCCCGGATTTTGATCGCTGAGAAGCTCAGTGAGGATATCCCCGGTGTCGTCCCCGGTTTTGCACGGTCTTATCCTTGACGTGTAGAACAGTTTCTTACGCGCAAAACCCGCCACAGCGTACCGGAACATCCGTCGTTTCTTCCCGTCTTTCACCGAATTAACCGTGTACTCCAACGGTTTTCCATGATACACGACATCATGATAATCAACACAAACCACATCGTCCAAACGGAACAAACCGGCCTGTCTGGCATCATTAAAAGAGTCTTCCAGTAACATGTTACATTTACTAGTCATCACGTCTAACGGCAAACGGCCCAGTTTCAACACAACGTCCGGACCAGGACTTGATTCACAGTTAACCTCCTCAATACTCGTCTGATTAAGACAGCACTCGACCAAACTAAAAAAGATGCCCGGACCATCCTCCCCTAGACAGAACAAATCGCTAAACTTGTTTGCATAACGTTTTAACCTGTCCTTACAAACATACTCAAAAGGCATTACCAACCCAGGCGACGTTTTAAGTTTCTTCACAAATTCTGAAAACAACGCAAGGGCTGATAATGCCTTCCTACTTCTACCAGCCCTCAAAACACCTGCATAACCACTCGAAGACCATCGGAACTACTGAACAC
>JAEZKS010000178.1 GCA_023436075.1 Methanobacteriota archaeon | reverse complement strand
ATCCTGCAGTTCAGGAAGCCGCCGCAGAAGCCTTTGGTGCCCGCTATGCCTACCGCGTGGTCATCTGTGGCGTAGGTACTCCGCTCCAGCAAGTGGACGCCTGCGTCTTCGAGGATGTCCATGATCTCTTCCTGATTGTTTGCCTCATAGTCATGGTTTCCAAGCACGGCGACGATCGGACGTTCACAGTTGCCGATCGCTTCGGCGAGGCCCCGGGCCTCCTCGATGAGCCCGCGAGTGGTCAGGTCCCCGCACAGCACGACCAGCTCAGATTCCCTGCCTGCCGACTTGAAAAGGGCATGATAAAACGCAGTCGACCCGGTGCTGAAGTGCAGATCGCCCATGGCAGCTATCCTCGTTGATAACCCCTCCGCTGCATGATTTTCAGGTTATATTTGGACTGTGATATATAAATATGGCATTAACTTATCGAGCGAATAACGCCTCGTTTCAACGGCCGGGCACAGTCATCGGATGGTATTGATAAAAAATAAAGAGCAACGGTATCATTTCCTGCGGGTATGCCAGGCGAAGAGTACCAGTCCTGCTACTGCTGCCAGTGTCAGGACTACCAGGAAAGCAGGAAAGTCGGAAGTCGTCGTAGCACTCGGGTCTGCGTTTAGCGTCGGGGCAGGACCTGACTGGACCTCAATTGGCTGGCTGACCACATTTGACTGAGTGCCGTTGGTTACAGTGAGCGTTACGGTGTATGTCCCGGCGGACGGGAACGTATGATACGGGTCCGGCTCGGTCACATTGGCCGTACCGTCCCCGAAGTTCCACTCCCAGCCGGTCGGGTTACCCACGCTCGTATCATTGAACTGTACGTCCAGCATCGAGGACGGGTTGGTCGTGTTCAACGCGAAGCCGGCGAACAGGGACTGGTCAACCGTGATCTCTACGGTCGCCGAGCTGTTATCGACGCCGTCCGTGACGGTCAGGGTCACCGTGTACGTCCCGGGGAACGGGAAGTTATGCGTTGTGCTCTGTCCGGTCTCGTTGACGCTGCCATCTCCGAAATTCCACTGCCAGCCGGTCATGTTTCCGGTGCTGTTGTCTTCGAAGACGGCGGCGAAGGGGGCCAGCCCGTGAGTCTCGGAGACTTCGATGCCGGCAGACAACGTATCGTCGGCCAGCGCAACGTAGCCATGAAAAGCCGCCACGGCCATTATCGCAGCCAGAAATATGCTTAACAATCTCATTTTTACCTCTGATGGCTGCATCATTGAGAACAGCCATATTCATCCTTTAAATGGCAATGGATGGCCAAAAGATATCAACTTTCACGTTTGCTTGAGCCTGTATCGGTTGCTTTTATTCGCAAGCCCACGAAAACAGATATAAGCGATGAAGGCGAGCTATTGATCGACTTTCCATGAGCCGGAATACCCTCGTCCTTATCGCGCTCGCCGCCGTACTGATCTCGGCCATTATGGCCGGCTGTACTTCTTCGTCGCCGACTGTCAAAACCGGCGATAACGTCACGATCGATTACGTGATCAACTCATCTGACGGCACCATGCTGCAGACCTCCTATGCACAGCTTGCAAAGGACCTCGGCGTGTACAACCGCACGTTGGACTACGCGCCTCAACATTTCCAGGTGGGCGATACTGGTGTTGATGGTGTGATCGATGGCGTCAACGAGGCTGTCATCGGCATGAAGGTAAATGAGACGAAGACAGTGGTGATACCTCCGGAAAAAGCATTCGGCGAATATAACCGATCATGGATTATTCCGTTCAACCTGAGCGAAATCACTGCCGCCGGGATTACACCGCATGTAAACCAGACTCTGCAGACGCCTTATTACGTACAAAAGGGCCGTGTCGACTCGATCGATGCGGACAACAATACGATTTACTTAGACTTCAACCGTGCCCACGCCGGAGAGACCTTCGTGTACCAGATCACTGTCCGATCGATCGGGTGACACAACAGGGTTTCCCTTGTTTTATTTCTTGCCTTTTCCAGGCTTTCGCCCATACTGTTATTAATATTAGCGTTATAATATATTTTTGATCATCATGGGCGTACGCGACAGTGTGGTCAGCGCAGGCGAGAAGCTCGCAGAGGATATCGGCGCGAGCGCCATCATCATCATTTCACCACAGGGCTATGAGATCAGGCGGATGCTGAGTACGCAGATACCGATTATACTGGCCAGGCTCGGGGGAAAAGCCGCCAGCCTCACAGACATCACCCGGTCTGCCGACTACGATCGCGAGTCGCTGTTCCTTAAGGTATCGCGGATCGAGCTGATGAGCGAAGCGGTCGAAACGGCATACATCAAGGGGGAGATCGACGATGGCGTCGTCCTCGGCATCGTTAGCATCGGCGACATCAACTCTCTTGTCGTATTCGACCTTACCGGCATCCCGTTCATCAGGAAAATGGCCGACCTCGCGACGACCTTCGACTACGACATCATCAAGGCCGTGATCAACCTGGCCATCGAGATCGGGAGGGAAGGCCGGGAAGGAAAAAGCGTAGGCACGGCATTCATTATCGGAGACACGAGAAAGGTCCTGAGTATGTCCCATCAGATCATTCTCAACCCCTACGAATGCCATGATGCTTCTGAGCGGGATGTCAAGGACGAAGATACATGGGAGACAGTAAAAGAATTCGCCCAGCTCGACGGCATGTTCATCGTCGATGAACAGGGGTACATCGTAGCAGCCGGCCGATATCTCGACGTCAACGCGAAGGGCATCGCCCTGGTGCCAGGGCTCGGAGGAAGGCATCTCGCCGCTGCAGCTATCACCCGGTGCACTAAGGGCATCGGAGTGACGGTCTCGGAGTCCAGCGGCACGGTGACCGTCTACAAAGGCGGAAAAGAAGTATTTCAGCTCAATCCCCGGATACTCGTGACATAGGCGTCGGCAGTCCGATTTTTATCGTCCTGACGCCGGATCAGCCGCGTTTACCTGACCTAACCTCTAATGGGGAAGCCGGATTAAAATATTACTGTTGGTTATGCCATCACCGATAGATATTAATCCTTGTCAGGTCAACATGAGTGCATTAGTCTTGACAAGGAGAAAACCAATGAGCGCAGAGAAGCACCTTTTTACGTCCGAGTCAGTCACTGAAGGCCACCCGGATAAGATCGCAGACCAGATATCCGATTCTGTACTGGATGCTATCCTGGCGAAGGACCCGAAAGGACGAGTTGCCTGCGAGACCTTGGTCACTACAGGCATGGCGATCGTGGCTGGAGAGATCACGACGAGTTCTTATGTAGACATTCCGAAGCTGGTCAGGGAGACTATCCGGGACATCGGCTATACCCGTGCCAAGTACGGCTTCGATGCCGACAATTGCGCAGTCATTTCCTCTATTGACGAGCAGTCGCCCGACATTGCCATGGGCGTGGACAATCTCGGCGCCGGCGACCAGGGCATGATGTTCGGCTTCGCGGTGAACGAGACCCCGGAGCTCATGCCCATGCCCATCATGCTGGCCCACAAGCTGTCGATGCGGCTGGCGGAAGTGCGAAAGACAGGCGAGCTGACCTGCCGGAGGCCTGACGGCAAAGCGGAGAACTATCTCCGTCCGGACGGCAAGACCCAGGTCACCATCGAATACCTGAACGGCACCCCGAAACGGGTAGACACGGTCGTTGTCTCCACGCAACACAGCCCTGATGTGACCAACGAGCAGCTCCGGAAAGAGATCACCGAGCGGGTGATCAAGCCGGTGATGCCCGAAGGGTTCTTCGATAAGAAGACGAAAGTGCTGATCAACCCGACCGGACGGTTCGTGCTCGGCGGCCCCCACGCGGATACCGGCCTCACTGGCAGGAAGATCATCGTCGATACCTACGGCGGCATGGGCAGGCACGGCGGCGGCGCAATCTCGGGCAAGGACCCGACCAAAGTGGACCGCTCCGCCTGCTACGCGGCACGTTACGTGGCCAAGAATATCGTGGCCGCCGGCCTGGCGACGAAGTGCGAGATCGAGCTGGCATACGCCATAGGCGTCGCCGAGCCTGTCTCTATCCTGATCGACACCTACGGTACCAACACCGTACCCCAGAAGAAGATCGTTGCGGCCGTCAGAGAAAACTTCGACCTGACGCCCGGCGGCATCATCAAGGGCCTCAAGCTGCGCAGGCCGATCTACAAGAAGACGGCGGCTTACGGCCACTTTGGCCGCCAGGACAAGGACTTCACCTGGGAGAAAACCGACAAGGCCGAAGCACTCCGGAAAGACGCGGGCATGTAAGCCTGCGTTCTCCCATATTTTTCTTTTCAATTATAGTCACTCTTAAAATGTTTATGAGTGTCCCTGGACAGGCATTTCGGTGCAAGCCAGGTTTTCTTCGCGTGTATGCGTGACCGGGCGGACAGCATTTTATTCAGAATGCGGACGCTCTGTTAGAAGTCGAAAGCCGCGACAAGAATAGTGCGCGTCAGACCTGGCCACGGGGCCCTGTAAGTTTATCGGAACAGTTCAGTAAAGACTATAAAAGAAAAACAGGCAGCACGTGACAAACGTCTGCCTGTAAATGGTGATTATGGCTTGATCAGGTCGTGCTGAGCCAGGCTTTGACCGAACCATCGAACTCGTTGCGGTCGAAAGTGATCAACACCGACGATGATCCTGTCGGAAGCTGGTACGCAACCCAGCCTTCGCTGACGCCATCCGGGTACATACTGCCGCCGAGATCATAGTCTGGTGCCACGGTCCCCAGTTTAGAGGAATACACATTGCCGCTAACGACCGCATCGAAGTCAAGCGAGTTCAGGTAATACGAGGCATCATCTTTGGTGCTGATCAACTCGAACTTAACTTTGATGATATGGTATTCTTTGTCAGCATCGGGCGCCTTGACGATAATCCCGTACGTGTCCCACGACTTAAGAGTGTCGTATGCCTTTTGTCCGCTCTGGTACTCCTCGATAGTCACTTTAGCGGAATATGGCGTCAGCCCTTTGTCGTCTTTAACAGAAACGGCCGTGCCGACCGGAGCCGGGTTGCTCTTGCTCGTTCCCGCCTGCGGTTGCTGCGTCGGCGTCGTTACCGGGGTCGATAACGGAGTCACCGTCGGAGTCGCCTTGTCGTCATCACTCGTAGTCGATCCTGAGCAGCCCAGCATTACGCTGGCTGTAACAACTATTGCCAGTATAAGGATAACCTTTCGATTAACCCATTGACACACCTCAAAACTTCAACAATAACCTGCCCGTAAAGTAATTCTTACCGACACATAATGTTGAAATAATTATTTATTTATCTATGGAGTATATATAGATTCTATCAGAATCAATTAATCGGCAATCGATGCATATATCAGCTGGCTGCGTCCACCTTTGTTACGCTTGTGTAAGAAACCTATATATACTATAACTAATCAGTGTAACAGTGTTATGTTACGCTGATGAGCGTGTGCACTATGGAAGAAGACCTAATATCGAAAAAGGAACTGCTCGACGTGACCGGGATCTCCTACGGTTCGCTGTACCGCTGGAAGCGGAAGAACCTGATCCCCGAAGAGTGGTTTATCCGCAAGTCGACTTTTACGGGACAGGAGACCTTCTTCCCGCGGAAGAAGATCCTTGCGCGTATAGAGACGATCAAAAACATGAAAGAGGACCTGTCGCTGGATGACCTGGCGGACGTGTTCTCGCCGAACCTGTCGACCATAGCCCTGTCAAAGGAAGACCTAACGAAACGTAACATCGTTACCATGTCGTCGATAGATTTGTATCTCCAGCAATCCGGCAATTCCGGCCTGCTGTCCTTCGAGCATATTCTATATGTGTACGTGTTGGACGCCGCATTGAAGTCTGGCGAGATAAGCCTGGAAGAGGGCCGAATTCTTCTGGGTACCATGGCCGAGCACTATCGGAAGTTCGACGGCAGGAACTGTGAGATAGTGTTTATCAGGAAGCTTGGCGTATCCACTTGCTTCCTTGTATCGAGCCCCGCAGAGATTTACTTCGAGCCCGGGGGCCGCGTCGTATCGCGGATAAACATCGGGAGCTGCATAGAAGAGCTGAAAATAAGCCTGGGATAGGAGGACAAACCATGAGCACAGAAACGAGAGGAGACCTGAAATTCTCCGGGAGCATGACCACGCCCGGAGGCATGTACAAGCGAGTGGATATCAATGGAAACGTCACTTTCGACGGGGACCTGGACTGCCTGGACTTCCACGTGAACGGCATTGGCGCTGTGGCCCGGAGCCTGAAATCTGGAAACACGAGGGTAAACGGCAGCCTCAACGTCAATGGCAACGTCATCGGCGGGGACCTGGACGTCAACGGCGAGTGCCGGATCGACGGCTGCCTGGCAGTCGAAGAGACTAAAGCCCGAGGCAAGCTCAACGTCAGGGGCGACTGCGCGACAGATAAGCTGGACGTATTCGGGCAAATGGAGATACGAGGCAACTGTGATGCTGAGAAGTTTGTCTGCAAGGGCTCCTTCGAAATCGAGGATACCCTGAACGCCGAAGACATTACCATCAACCTGTATGGTACTTCCAGAGTCAAAGAGATCGTCGGTAGCAAAATCACCGTCATGCTGGCCCGGGGAGACCGGCTCGGGAAGTTCTTCGTCGCCCTGTTCAACACGCTGGATTTTCGCAAGGCTCACCTTGTCGTGGAACTGATCGAAGGTGATGAAATTCGTCTCGAACAGACCTCGGTGAAAGTCGTCAGAGGAAACCGGGTCACCGTCGGCGACGGCTGCGAGATCGACCTGGTGGAGTATCGTGACTCGTTTGACAAAACCTCCGACGCCAGCGTCCTTAAGCACGTGAAGATCTGAACGTACCGTTCATCTCGGTGATGTTATGAATGAGAATCAAATGACTGAAATAGCGGAAGCTCTCGATCCGCGGCGCTGGATGGTGCTGGGGATCGTACTGCTGGCCGCAATCATGGACCTCATGGACAGCAGCATCCTCACGCTGGCTATCCCGTCGATCAGGACGGAAATGGGCGCCAGTAATGCCGCTATCCAGTGGATCATCGCCGGCTATACGCTGACCTTTGCAGTGTTGTTGATCACAGGCGGCCGTCTCGGCGACATCTTCGGGCGAAAGCGAATGTTCCTGGCGGGCGTCGCCGGCTTTACCGTCGCTTCGGCGCTGTCCGGGATGACCATAAGCACGGAAATGCTGATCGCGTCGCGCATATTACAGGGGCTGATGGCCGCTTTGATGGTGCCGCAAGTGCTGTCCACCTTGCAGGTGACCTTCCCGCCGGAGGAACGCATCGCGGCCTTCGGCATGTACGGGGCCATGGGCGGCATGGCTAACGTCATTGCGCCCCTGCTGGCCGGCGTCATCCTCAGCGTGAACCTGCTGGGCCTGTCCTGGCGTCCGCTGTTCCTGATCAACGTGCCGATCGGGATCTTCATCTTCGTCGCGGCACATTACCTGGTGCGGGAGTCGAAAGCGCCGGAAACGTTGAGATTAGACATCGTCGGGGTCGGCATCATTACTGTCAGTCTGCTGCTGCTCATGTACCCACTGGTACAGGGCAATGATCTGGGCTGGCCGCTATGGACTTATGCCCTGATGGCTATTTCAGTCCCTGGCTTCATTGCTTTCGCCCTGTACGAGAAGCGTAAGGACCGCATCGATCGCTCGCCGCTCGTCGTCCCTGCGCTCTTCCGGATTCCGTCCTTTATCGCCGGCCTGTTCATCTGCATGGTCATGCTTCTTGCGCTGGTGGCGTTCTTTTTCACCATCTCGTTCTACATGCAGGTGGGCCTGGGATACTCGGCACTGAACACCGGATTTACCATGCTGCCGTGGCCGGTCGCCATGGTCATTGCTTCGGTCATATCTATGAAAATTGTCAGCCGCTACGGTCGAAAACTGCTCAGTGCTGGTACGCTGCTGATGGCCTCAGGGTTGACGGGGCTGTATCTCGCGGTTGCCCACTTTGGCACATCGGTGACATCCTGGGACTTCCTGCCCGGAGTGGCCATCGGAGGCTTTGGCATGGGCATGATCATGCCATTCCTGTTCGACTACATCCTGGCCCGGGTACCTGCCCGACATGCGGGTTCGGCGTCCGGGATCACGAGCACGGCTATGCAGCTTGGGAGCGCCCTCGGCATCGCAATTATCGGCACGATCTTCTTCAACGCTCTCGGAAATAGCTATGCAGAGGCGATAAAGCAGGCTCTCGCCGTAGAGATCGGCATTTACCTGATCGCGTTCCTGCTGGTATTCTTCTTGCCGGGAAACGTTCATAAAGAGGAGAACAGCTTGTCCGGTCAATGACCGGACATTTTTCTCTGCCGCCAGATAAGGATGAGCAATCGCGCACGCGCGCGAACGACAGCCCGGCAGGTCATGCTGCTTTTATAACTTCAAGCGTCGCCTGCAAATCCCTTTTTATCCGGTACTTGCGCTCGAAATAGGTGAGGATGTTCCCCACGTCCCTGGCGAGCATCTCGTCTGCCGTTTTAGCGCCGGCCTTCACGTACTGGGGCCAGTCGATGATGGTGATGCCATCGTCTCTGACCATCACGTTGAACTCGGAGAGGTCGGAGTGAATAAGGCCGATCTGATAGGCTTTTGCTATCTCTTCCAGTGTCCGGTCGAGGTACCATTCGGGCTCTACAAGGTTAGCCTTTGCCATTTCGACTCCGGAGACGACGCTCATGACAATGGCGTGCCGGTTGTAGCCGATCGGCTCAGGGACGCTGACCTTCGGGTATAGCAACTCCAGCGCGTCGTATTCCCGCTTCGCCGCCAGTTTCGCCGCGTACAGCCAGGAGAAGTTTTCGATCTCGATATCCACCAGGTGCTGCCGGGAGCGCTTGACCTGCTTGAAACTCGTTCGCCCCTCACGGTGGAACTTGATGGCGACCGGGCGCAACCCCATGGCTGCCAGCACCACGGACTCTTTCCCGACGCCGATCACTTCGCCCAGCGCCTCGATGGTGTCCTGGCGGACGAAGGCATCGATAGCCAGGATGTCGTAGCCGTCGAACTTCAGCCGGTATCCAGTGTAGGACTGTATGTAGCGCTCGATCAGTTCCCTCTCGACCAGCTCGTTCAGCCGGTACTCGACGGTCTTGCGCCCGAGCCTCGTGAACGCCTCGATCTCCTCGACGGGCACCCACTGATGGGTCTTCATGCCCTCTTCCACGCCGCGCAGAATCTTCTTCTCCTCGGGCAGCAGGGAACGATAAACTGTGGCGTGGTCGATCATCCGGTCTCCATAAATGTGATAAAAAGAAGCGTTATGCCTTTTCTTCGCCCTGGACGTCCTTCTTTGCCTGCTTCAGGCGCTCTTTGGCAGTGAAGCCGGTCGCTTCCTCGAGGAAGTCCCGGAACTTCTTGTTTGTGTCCAGGATAATCCGCTCGTCCTTCACGTTACGGTCGGACTCGGTTTCCACGAACAGTTTCTTGTCGCTGACCCAGGCCTTCAGTTCCTTGATGGCGCCGTAGTTGAGCACGTACTTCCCGCCGTTCTCCTGCGGGGCGACCTGGAAGACCTCCTCCATGACGTTTCTGACCCGCTCGCCTTCGGGCTTGAAGCCACGCTTGAACTTGTATTCGCTGATACTATCACCTAAGAGAAGTGGGTGATGGACAAATAAAAATCTTTCCCCGTGCACGGGCATGAAAAGCAAGCCCGCGTAATCCGGCATCTGAATTGACAAAGTTTTATATTTTTCCAGAACATAGATATTACCTGATGGCAGACAGAGCGGAGGAACCGTTTGTACAGGTAATCGCCGACAGCATCGAGTGCAAAAACCCGATCGTCATGGGCGGATTCCCGGGCATGGGCCTCATAGGGAACATCGTCACGCAGTACTACATCGACCAGCTCGACATGAAGCCCAGGGGGCGTGTCGACTCACGGCTGTTCCCTCCGATCGCCATCCTGTACGGCGGCCTGGTCAAAGGTCCGGTACGTATCTTCGAGAGCGTCGATAAGGGCGTAGTCGTCGTGTTCTCCGACATACCCATCGACCCGATCATCAGCCGGGAAGTGGGCAAGGCGATCGTCTCATGGGCGAAGCCCATGCAGCCCCGGGAAGTCATCGCTATCGCCGGGCTGGCGACGCCGGGAGAAGAACAAAAGGTCTATGGTGCAGCCACGACCGAGGCGTGTCTGGGCAAGATCAAGGACAAGGTCGAGATCTTCGAGATGGGCACGATCACTGGCGTCCCGGGGGTGCTGATGAACGAGTGCCTGAACAGTGGCATCGATGCCGTCTGCCTGCTGGGCGAGACCCGCGGGCCGAACCCCGACCCCCGTTCCGCCATCAGGGTGGTCGAGGCACTGAACAACATCTACGACTTCGACGTGCCGCTCGACCCGATGAGGGAGCAGGCAGAGCAGATCGAGCAGATGATGCACAAGCTGTCTGAGCAGGTAAGCGAAGCCGAGGCGAAGCCTTCCAAGGAAGGCACCCAGCAGATGTACGGGTGATCACATGAAGCTGGCTGCGTTGACAGGGTTAAGC
>JAEZKS010000162.1 GCA_023436075.1 Methanobacteriota archaeon | reverse complement strand
CGACGTAGCCCGGCATGCTCTTGATCGCCTCGAGGTATTCCCGGATGGCGTCGTTCAGGCTGTTCAGCTTATCGTAGATCATGCCCAGCGTGAAGTGGGATTCTGCATCTGAGGGCTGGATGCGGATAGCCTCCTGATAATGGGCGATGGCCTCATGATGCTGTCCTGTCGTCTCGTAGATGGCCCCCAGGTCCCGGTGCGCATCTGCGAAATCCGGCCTCAGCTCGATGGCCTTCTGCAGATCAGCGATCGAGTTGCCGATCCGGCCCGCGTTCAGGTGGTCGATCGCAGAGCGGTAGAAAAAGTCGGCATCGCCAGGATCGCACTCATCTTCCGCATTGTGGATGACGGCCTGGCTGTTGACGTAAATGGGCGTATTGAAGATTTCTCTGACATGTTCGTCTGGATTGACCTTCGTCCCGGAAGCGTCCGTATTTGCAGCGCTGTCGCTGATTACATTCGGCTCATGCTGACCATACGATAGCGATAGCTGCCTGGCTATTCCCGAACCTCCATAGTCCACCCAGACTAATACTCCCAGACAAATAATTAATTCCATTTATTAGAGATAATCCTTTCTATTATATGGGCTCGTGCGAGATCATTTTCAATTTTAATTATGAAGTTTATATTTTTATCTTCATGAAGGTAAATATTTCCCTGTAATTACATTAATAAGTAGTGACTGCAGTATTTAGTTGGATTAATAATCCGGCAGCCCGTAATTACCGTTTTTAAATTAGCCTTTTATGAGCGAAGTATTATCTTTAATCGAATATTTACAAGTTCTTAGTGACCCGTGATGTGGATGTGGGATAACTCTCTAATCGACTGTGAACGCAGGGCAGCGTTCGTGTCCGGCCCTAAGGAGGGGGCTTATGGCGAGATCGACGGTTCCTGTGGGGCCGACGACTGCAGCCCGGACGACGTCCTGGAGATGTACCACTATACAAACGGGACGTTCCTGGAGTTGAACGGGTTCCTGGAGGAAGCTATCAGCGAGTTCAGGGAAACGGTGAGCATTTGCCCGACGGAAGGGTTCTACCGCTACACGCTCGGCGTTGCGCTGCTGAAGAACGGCCAGTACAACGATGCCTATAATGAGCTCACAGAAGCGCTGAAGCTCGACCCTGACAATATCGAGGCGCGATGCGCGCTCGCAGACGTCCACGGCGAGATTGGTCTCAACCTGGAAATGGACGGGCGTATCGAGGCCGCGGCGGACGAGTTCCGCGAGGCCGTTTCGATGGACTCCGAATATCCGGATTATTGCGTCAGTCTCGGCCGTGTACTGCTGAAGATATGCAGAAATCCGACCGTGGAGTCCAGCACGACACGCTCGGCGTACTTCGCCGAAGCGATCAGGTATCTCAGGCTCGCGCTGCGGCTGGACCCGGACTGCATGGAAGCCCGGCTGAACCTCGGCAGAGCGCTTACCATGGACGATTCCGGACGGTCGCTGGACGAGGGCATTACGATGCTGAGCTCAGTCCTGCAGACTGACCCGTTCAACGACGATGTCCGTTCCTGCCTGGACCATGCACGAGCGATCAAAGGCCGAGTAGTCAATTGTTCTTAAGCGGCCGGTGAATGTCGTCCATCTGCTTTCGCGACGATGCCTTTTGCCAGCTATGAATTAGTATAAAAATCTTTCCTCGACAATAGAATTTCTTAATTTTCAATATGTAATTAACTGAAATATACAAAATTAATATATAGTCACAAGAGAACAATCTATTGTCAAGCAGCCGGCCAGTCCAGGGATCATTCCCGTCACCACCCGGAAGCTGATTCCTGCACATGCTGACACTAATGCGGTTTGACGCCATTCGCGTAAGCACCAGTAGTAATCAAGGGGCAATACACCAACAGGCTTGCGGCGAGCCTTAAATCGCCGCCCTCCCATTTTAGCGTCATGACGACAAGCGCAAGACTCTCTTCTCCGAATGCCTGTCATAGCGGCGTTCGTTCGTCCGGGCATAAACTAATTAAACCGGGCGGTAGACCTCATAATTATGACGATAAAGAAGCCAGAGTACACGGAGCATGCCCAGGCTCCCGGAGCCTCAGGGATCAAGGAGCTGGACATGATGAAGGTGCAGATCGTCGAAATGATCGAAGGCGCCGGAGTCCGGTTCCCGATCCGTAACCAGGACGAGCTTCTGAAAGTGTTCCCGAAGTCGACGCCCATCGGGTGTTCGTACAAAGGCAACAGGATGACCATGTACGACCTGATCCGGCATCTCGACCGGAGCGATTTCCCGATCGATAACGCAGGGGACCTGGCTACGATCCTCACCACCAGGTGCTTCATTTAGACTACGTTAAACTTTTTTTTCTTTCTACGATCAGGTCGATCGTGGGCACGTTCTTTGTGTGCTTGAGCACGCTGTCCATGCTGGCCCTCGGAGGCTGTCCATCATTGTAGTAGACGCCGGCGCCTGCATAGCCTGTGCCTGGCCGCTCCTTTCGCAAGCCTCCGAGGCCCGGTATCCATGTCCGTGGCGTATCGGACCTGTGAGGATGCCATATTAACAGCTCTGGTCTACGCTCCTTGGCCATCTGCCGGAAACGTTCGATTGACTCCTTCCTCCACCCTCTGGCGTTATGGTAAGACCGCGGACTGAAAAAGTTGAGGTCGTGGCAGCTCAAGAGCATGACTTCTCTCCCGTCGATCTCCGCGAAGTGGCTACCAAGATCAGCCACCCGTACCAGTCCATGCTCCTGAAGAGTGTTGGGATAGGACTTGCCTGTGCGCCATAGCTTGCCGTTCTCGAGGTCAAGCGCGAAGACGAGTTCGACGTGTGGATCGTAGTACGAGTCCTGGAAGTAATAGCTGCTGACCCCCATGGTCAGGAAGCGAGTGAACCGTCGCAGTCTGGCGCATGTCGACGGAGAAAGTACTGACCTGATGCATCTCTCGCCATCCTCGAACAGCCGGCTCATCACGTCATCCGACGGGTTCAGGTTGTCGCCGATGTCCCACCGTCCGATGTGATCGGGCCATCGAAACAGCAGGAACTTGCTGAAGAGGACAAGAAAGTCCGTCCTCCGGTCTTCCGGCCAGCCATCGCCGACGGCATCGATCATTGCCATAGCTTCGTCCTGATCGCCCTGCCATTCGCCCGTGAAAAATACCCGGGCGATACTGGCCTCGCTATCTGCCCGAGACGTGACTTCGAACGATAAGAGATCTTCCTCAGGTGGCTTCATGCATATGGCTGATCGGCGACGGGAGCTAAAAACTTTGTGAGGCTATTGGCACGGTAGACACAATGTTGTCAGTTGCAGGCCGTCACGAGATAGTTCCATGTGCCCGTTGTGCCTACCATGTCCAGTGTTACTCGTCCTCGCCCTCTGAGAAGTAGAATTCTGCCGCCGTCAGCGCATGGTCGACGATCTCGTCGTCCGTCAGCGCATCCGGGTCGAGGCCGCTGTCCTTCATGGCACGCCGCACTCTTTTGATCTTGTCCTCGCTCACTGCCACGCGTTTCATTTTTTCTCCTCTGCGCGGACAAATTTCAGCATGGGCCACTCGTCGCTCAAGGTCATGGCACCGACGTCTTTCAGGCCGTGCTTCTGCGCGATCTCTTTGACAGTCTGCTCGTTCAGGTTATTATCGATGCCTTTCGGCCTCAGCCACCCGATCCATAGTGTGCCGTTCCGGGCAAGGTCTTCGACGAGCCGGGGAGCAGTCTCTTCGAGGCCTTTCCTGCCCCTGCAGAAGTAAACGTAAAGGTCCACGTCCACGGCTTCTCCCATCTTGACGTCCGTGTTCATTGCCCTGATGTCTTCCCTGATCTCGACGAGTGACTGGACGAAGCCATAGGGCGGGTTCATGATAGCGATACTGATACCTTTCTTTATGCCGAGCTTTTTCGCCAGCTCCATCGCCTGTTTCCGGTCAGCCATACCAGATGTTTCTGGTCGTTCCCGGTATAAATAAGATGTGAGGTTTGCATGCTGAGAGGCGCTCCAGAGGTCGGCAAGAGGTCACCGAGCTTCAACACAGAGGTCACAGAGGTCACAGAGGACGCACAGAG
>JAEZKS010000103.1 GCA_023436075.1 Methanobacteriota archaeon | reverse complement strand
CGTCATGGCAGCCCTGGTCGTCATCACCGAGTTCTACACGGGAACGGGACACCGGCCAGTCAAGGACGTCGCCAAGTCTTCCCAGACAGGCGCGGGCACTAACATCATCACCGGCCTCGCCGTGGGCTTTGAGGCTACCGCGCTGCCGGTGCTGGTCATCGTCGTCGGCATCATCATCGCCTACTACCTGTGCGGCGTCTACGGCATCGCCCTCGCGGCGGTCGCCATGCTGTCGGTTACCGGCATCATCGTGGCGGTCGACTCCTTCGGCCCGATCACAGACAACGCAGGCGGCATCGCCGAGATGGCCGAGCTGCCCCCCGAAGTCCGCAAGTCCACGGACGCGCTGGACGCGGTCGGCAACACCACCAAGGCGGTCACCAAAGGTTATGCCATAGGTTCGGCAGCGCTGGCCGCGCTCGCCCTGTTCGCCGCCTTCAAGGCGGACATCCACCTGCCGGAAGGTCAAGTCCTGAACCTTGCAATCGACAACCCGGTCGTACTCATCGGCCTGTTCATCGGCGGCATGCTGCCGTTCCTGTTCAGCGCCTTCTGCATGCAGGCGGTCGGCAGGGCTGCTTTCAGCATTGTCAACGAAGTCCGCAGGCAGTTCAAGGAAATCCCGGGCATCATGGAAAACAAGGCCAAGCCGGATTATGCAAAATGTGTGGATATCGTGACCAAGGCAGCGCTCAACCAGATGACGCTCCCCGCCGTCATGGCCGTGCTGGCTCCGCTCATCGTCGGGTTCCTTCTCGGCCCCGCCGCACTGAGCGGCCTGTTGCTTGGCGTGATCGTCACCGGCCTGATGCTGGCCATCCACATGACGTCCGGCGGCGCAGCATGGGACAACGGCAAGAAGTTCATCGAACTGGGCAACTACGGCGGCAAGAAGAGCGACGCTCACAAGGCTGCCGTCGTCGGCGACACCGTGGGCGACCCGTACAAGGACACGGCCGGCCCGGCGCTGAACGCCCTGATCAAGGTCATGAACACGATCTCCCTGATCTTCATCGGCCTGATCTGCACGAACTTCCTGTTCACGCTGTAAGCAGCGAACGGAAAGCAAGGGCCGGGGAAACCCGGCCATCGTCTTTTTTATCAGAATCTATAAAAAGCCCTGCGGGGCGGCTGCTCGCGCGCGTTTCACGTGTCAGAGCAGAGCTAAGCGATGAATTTTCCGGGCATGGCGGTCATACCAGGCCTTGTTTCAGGCTCCTGTATAACAGGTCATCCAAGAACGCCAAGCTTACAAAGCACGCCAAAACGTTTACAGCCCGCCAAGAGCGCCAAGGAGCCAAGCTCGCCAAGACTTTTTTAATAAAAAGGCAAACCAGGAGCCATTTCTTAATCGTTCTTGGCGTGCTTGGCTCCTTGGCGTGCCTGGCGCGCTGTAATAATCTTAGCGAGCTTCGTCCGCCTGGCGAGCTTCGTAGCCCGGTCACACGCGCACGTTTGTGAACCGGGGCATAGCTAAACGACGGATTTTCCAGACAGGGATTATTTCCCGAACAACTCTGTTACTTCCTTCAGCTTCTCGCGGATCGGTATCTGCTGCGGGCACTTCTCCTCGCACTCACCGCAGTCGATGCACTTAGACGCACATCCGTCGGACATGAACATGTTGTAGACCTTCTTCGGCTGCTCTGCGTCCTCGAACATGATGGCGTTGTTGTACTGTTCGAAGCACCCGGGGATGTTGACGCCGTTGTTGCAGGGCATGCAGTAGCCGCAACCGGTGCAGCCGACCTTGATTCGTTCTTTGTAGGCAGCCTTTACCCTGTCGTATACCTTCGTCTCGTCCGGCCCGATGACGCCATGCCTGCCGCTTTCGGCATACTTCAGGTTCTCCTTCACCTGCTCCAGCGTGCTCATGCCGGATAGCACCACGGTCACTTCCGGGTGGTTCCATACCCATCTGAGCCCCCATTCGGCAGGGCTGCGCTTGATGCCAGACTCAGCCCATAGCTTGTCAATGGCCGGCACCGGCCTGGTGAGCGCGCCGCCGCGCAGCGGCTCCATGACCACGACGCCAATCCCTTTTGACGCGGCATATTTCATGCCTGCAGTGCCAGCCTGGTACTCCTCGTCCAGGTAGTTGTACTGGATCTGGCAGAACGTCCAATCATAAGCGTCCACGCACCTCCGGAACACATCGGGCGTCTCGTGGTAGGAGAAACCAGCGTACGTGATGCGGCCGTCGGCCAGAGCGTCGTCGAGGAAGTCTGACATGCCCAGCTTCTCCATGTGGTCGAGTCTGTCCCTGCTGAGCGCATGAATGAGATAGTAGTCGATGTGGTCGGTCTGCAGCCGTTTCATCTGCAGGTCGAGGTATTTGTCCATGTCTTCTCGCTTCTCGATGAGCCATGTGGGCAGCTTGGTGGCGAGGTTGACCTTTTCACGGTACCCGTCTTGCAGGACTTCGCCCACGACGGTCTCGCTCTCGCCATTGTGATATGGCCAGGCGGTATCGATGTAGTTGACGCCGCGATCGATGGCGTAGCGTATCATCTGCTTCGACAGACGCAGCGAGACATGTCCGCTCTCAAGAACCGGGAGGCGCATGCAGCCAAAGCCAAGAATAGAAAGGTCCCGGTCGCTCTTCTTCATTTTTCGGTATAACATTTTGCACGCTCTGAATTAGACAGCCTAATGCTTTCTCTTCGACAATTGCTCGCCGTACAGGCCGATGTTATCCGGGCTCAGCTCATGGATGAGCACGATCATGGACTGGGCGGGAAGTCCAGTGACATCGCACATTGTCTTCGTGAATTCCTTGATGATCTGCTCTTTCTTCTCGGCGCTCAAGGGCCCAGTCTCGAGTGTAATGATTGGCATCTCTGTTCCTCCATACTATTTCTTGTCTCTTGTGCTTATCAGATCTTTACCGTCGCTCCATGCTTTGCCCACACGTTCGCCGATAGTCCAGTAGCTGTTGTCGGGCATGGTCAGGAGCAGCGGCTTTATCTTGCCGAAGTCCGGCTTCCCGTTGGTCAGACAGCTCTCGTCGGCGTAGGACTCCATGATCTCGCCGATGAAAACGTCGTGCGTCGGAAGCTCGACCGCCTTGACCAGCCGGCATTCGAGGCAGACCGGGCATTCCTTTATCATCGGCGCGGTCTTCAGACGACCGTAGAAGACATCAAAAACCTTCGACTTGTCGACTTTCTCTCCTGAGACGATTCCGCAGTAGTCCGTCTTTTCCACCAGGTCCGCAGACGGCAGGCAGATGCTGAACGTGCCGTTCTCTACGATGAACGGCGGAGTGTACTTGGATTTACCGATACCGACCGCGATCAGCGGCGGGTTTCCGTTCATTCGTGATACCCAGCCGACTGCCATGAAGTTTGCCTTTCCCATCGCCTGCGTGCCGAGCAGCACGACGGGCATGGGGAACGGGGATACATTGTTGCCGATCGATACCTTCTCCATCGTATGCACCTGACTGCTATATTATTGACATTTACTATATTTATATGATATACGATCGTAAATGTTACATACTATACATTTGTATACTATCGTTCGATATGACGCTGAAACGGAAGTATCATTGCCCTGTCGAAGCTGCTATCGACGTGATCGGCGGCAAGTGGAAGCCACTCATCCTCTGGGCGCTCCGGGACGGCACGATGAGGTTCAGCCGGATCGAGGACGAACTGCCGGGGATCACGCAAAAGATGCTGACCAAGCAACTGCGTGAGCTGGAGAAAGACGGGCTCGTCGCGCGCAAGGTCTACCCACAGGTGCCTCCGAAAGTCGAATATTCACTGACGGCGTCGGGGCAGACGCTTATACCTATCATCGACATGCTGTGTGATTGGGGCGAAGAGCACCTGGGCGACCAGATCGAGTACGAGTGCGACGGAAAGTCCTAGTACGGCTTGCCTGGTAATATGATGTTTTCGAAGCCAGATCTGCCGGCGGGCCAGAGCCTTCTATGGTATACTAATGGATAGTATATAACACGACATACTGTATATGATATAAATATAGTTAATACAGATAATGTAGCCTGTCCAAACGATGGAGAAGCTGTCATGAAAGTGCTGATCATAACCGCAAGCCCGAACAGGGATGGACTGACGGCACGCTGCGGCGACGCGGCGAAACAGGGCATCGAAGTCGCAGGCGGAGAGGCTGTAACAGTGAGGCTGAACGACCTCGACATATCCCGATGTAAGGCGTGCAACCATGGGTGGGGCACCTGTGGCCAGGATCACGAGTGCCAGATGAAAGACGATTTTCAGGCGCTGCATGCGATGGTCGGAGAGGCCGACGGTTTCGTCGTTGTTACCCCTGTGTACTGGTGGGACATGAGCGAGCCGGCCAAAGCGTTCTTCGACCGCCTGCGCAGGTGCGAAGCCGGAGCTACCCAGAACAAGATCAAGGGCAAGCCGTTCATCTGCGTGGCGGCCGCCGGAGGCACCGGACATGGCACACTTTCCTGTCTATCGAACATGGAAAAGCTGTTCCTTCACCTGAATGGCCTGGACTACCGGGGCATTCGAAAATTCGATTATATCGGCGTCACCCAGCGAAATAGGAGCTACATGCTGGACGCTATCCGCAGCAGTGCGGAAAAAATGTTCGAATGAACGATATGTTCCTATACTTTTTTCGCGCGCACGAGCAAGCCGCATGACTCTATTGTTGGAGAATTGTTGTTCTGTCAATGCGTTGCTGTACCAGAGCGAAGTTTTAGGCCGCAGAGTTCGCAGGCTTCGCCACGCAGCGAACGCGGCAACTTTTAGAGTTTATATTCTTGGCCTTTTAAACAGATGTCACGTTCGCTGCGAGTCCGATGCGCCCGCTGCGGCCTAAAAACGGTTCCCGGTGTTCAGAGTCGAAAGCCGTGGCCGGAAGGCTTGTTGCTGATCCCGGCCCGCCAGATAAAAACGCGCGCGTGACTGGGCCGCCGGGCCTCAAAGCTCATAGTTAAACCGTCTCCTTGGCTCCGGATCTCTTTAGCTCCTTATAAAAAAGTCGTTCTCCTCTTCTCCTTTTCCTCTTATGCTCTACCGCTGCTCCGCGCCCTCCTCTGCTCAACGATGGGAGACAAGGAGGTTAACGGAGTTGCGGTAGAGACCAGGAGTTTAGGGAGAAAAAGAGCACGACTATAAAAAAGGAGCAGAGGAGATCCGGAGCCAAGGAGAACGGTTCCCATGGTTTAGAAAACATCGCATTTCCAGGCGATGAAAAACTAACACACGCGACCGGGCCGCCGGGGCAGACCACGATAGCCCATGCTGAGCTGGCCATGAAATAAAAAAGTGATTTCCCGTCGCCTAAGCGTGGTAATGAGTGCCGCCGAGAGCCCGCTGGGCCGGCGACATAGACTCTTCCTTGCCCGGCACGCCGCATGCGTCGGCGCGGCACTGCTTGCATAGCCTGAACTGCGGCAGGTATTTCTCCGCGATGGCCCGTGCCTGCTCCAGGTCACTGCACTCTGGCGCTCTGGTGTCAGCGAACTTATACAGGGGGATCACCGGAATGATGTTCATGAGGACAGCGCCCTTCTCGGCCGCGAGCTTCGCGATCGGCTCGATCTGGTCCGCGTTGACCTCAGGGATGAGCACAGTGTTGACCTTGACGATCAGGCCAGCCTTCGCCGCTGCCTCGACGCCGGCAAGCTGCTTCTCAACGAGCAGCTTCGCTCCCTCCTCGCCCCGGTACGTCTTGTTGTGGTAGCGCACCCAGGAGTAGATCTTCGCGCCGACCGTCGGGTCGAAGGCGTTGATGGTCACCGTCACGCTGGAGACGCCGACCTTCAGCAGGTCGTCGACGCGTTCCGCCAGGTACAGCCCGTTGGATGCCACGCACTTGATAAGGTCCGGGTGCCGCTCGTGCACGAGCCTGAGCGACTCGAAGGTCTCCTCGTTCGCCAGCGCCTCGCCCGGCCCGGCCACGCCGACGACCTTCAGGTTGTCGAGTTCCTTGACGACCTCGTCGACTCTGTCAGCCGCCTGCTGAGGAGTCATCACGCCTGCCGAAACGCCCGGCCGGTGCTCGCACTTGTCGATCTTGCGGGTGCAGAAGTTGCACTGGATGTTGCACTTGGGTGCGACCGGGATGTGAATCCGCGCAGTAGAGAAGTGGGCCTTCTCGTTGAAGCAGGGGTGGGCGGAGGTCATGTGGGAGAACTTGGACTT
>JAEZKS010000078.1 GCA_023436075.1 Methanobacteriota archaeon | reverse complement strand
GGCGACCCTGCGCGGCGAGCGGAATAGGACAGGAAGACCTCCAGTGTGGCGGGCGATAACATCTATGCCCGATGGTACAGCAGACGCCCGGAAAATTCCTGGGACGGCGCAGGATGGGCTGACCCCGGCGCGGGCTACGCGACCAATGGCTACGAGGCCCCCCGGCGGACTGTCGTTCACCAGTCCGTGATCTTCTTCTCCTTCGAGCACCTGCTGGCCGGCGCGATCATCGGCCTGGCCTTTGGCATAGCGATCACCGCCGCCCTGGTCTTCTTCGGCATAGGCCAGGGCAATGACAGGTACGGTCCGGCGACACTGTTGTTTGCGGCCGCCTCCGCGTTGCTGCCGCCGCTCGTGTCAGTGCTGCTGTTGAGGGACAAGCTTCGCTCCCGGCCAGAAGCGGGAATATGCGGCGCGATCACGCTGACTTTCGCGCTTCCTGTTGCCGTGATCGCGGGCTCCTATGTAAATGCTTCCGGAGACCTGTGCCTGAACTGCTGCATGTTGCCGTTTGTCGGTATTGTGGCCGGGTGGCTCATCGGCGGCTTCGTGGGACGAAGGGCGTGGGATGTTTTTAGAGGATAAGGGATGCTCGGATGGCCTAAACAAGAGAACCCAAGGCCCGGTCACGCGCACGCGCGAGGAGGGCCGGGCACTTCTACTTAGTCTCGCCCTGCTCTTCGGTGAGCTTGCACTTTCGGCTGGTCCGCAGCGGATCTAGCACGTCCACCTTGCGGGGACTGCCGCCGAAGGTGCACAGCGTCGTCCTGTCAGGCAGCGCGCGAAGATGCTCGCATCCGAGACAGTTGACCGGATAGTCCCGGCCGATCCTGTCGACCAGTTCCGAGGGATGCTGTGGCCTTATGAAATCCATATGTACGCAGTCTGGCACTCATCCGTAATATACGTCTCTGTCTCCGGGCGGACAGAATAACGCTTTATATGTGCAGTGTCATTTTTGTGCAGAGACTGATGGCGCTATATATCGTGTTCACCCCGCACAAGAAGGACGAGTACCGGGTGTACCCGCTCAAGGGCGATGGTAAGCCAGTCTTCGTCGGCGTGCTCACGGTCCAGGACACATCCAAAGGGGTCCGGCCGCTGAAGGTGCGCGTCGAGAAGGAGAAGGCCGACGAGTACCTGCCGGTACCGACGTTCACCGAATTACTCAAGGCGGCCGACTGCATCTTCGCTGCCCGGATGGACGCCGTGACGAAAGACCGGCTGGACGACATGCTGGACGCGCACCAGCTCATGTCGGAGAGCGTCGGAGTCTGCCGTTTCTGCCTGGGCGAGAACAGGATCACGTTCATGCGGCCGGACATGGTCCGGTTCAAGGACGAGCTGATCTGCGAGGACTGCGCGAAGCGCGAGCTACGTAAAGAGGTCGCCTTCCGGGGCCCGATCACCGGCAAGGGCATGGACCGGCTCGAAGCGATGCTGGCGAAGACAAAGGATCTCAATCGCGTGCTGGCGCTGCTGGATCCCCATAACCTGCCGCCGGAACTTACCAGATTCGACATGATCCCGGCCGCCGACACGGGAGTGGTACCAGTAAAGGTGAAAGACCTGAAGATCGACCCCGCCCTTAAAGACGTCCTGCTGGAGAAGATGGAGGAGCTGCTGCCAGTGCAGTC
The DNA here is from genome assembly GCA_023436075.1 of Methanobacteriota archaeon. Taxonomy (GTDB): domain Archaea; phylum Halobacteriota; class Methanocellia; order Methanocellales; family Methanocellaceae; genus Methanocella_A. Next base: position 3,878 of record JAEZKS010000078.1, on the reverse strand, counting down.
CAAGTCCGTCCGCGCCGGCCTGCTGGACGGAAAGAGCCAGATCGTCGTTTCGGCGACGGCCACAGGCAAGACGTTGATCGGCGAGCTGGCAGGAATCGGCAACGCCATGGCCGGCAAAGGCGGGATGCTGTTCCTGGTGCCGCGGGGCGCGCTGGCCAACCAGAAGTACGCGCAGTTCAAGAAGCGGTACAGCCCGCTAGGGCTGAAAACTGCCATCCGCGTGGGCACATCCCGTATCTCGCTGAACACGGTGAAGCTGAATACCTCGTTGGACTCAGACATCATAGTCGGCACCTACGAAGGCCTGGACTTCGTGCTTCGCACAGGCGGCAAGGTCGGCAAGATTGGCACAATCGTCATCGACGAAGTGCACATGCTGGAGGATCCAGAGCGCGGGCACAGGCTGGATGGCCTCATCGCGAGGCTGCGAGCGCTGGCGCCTGAGGCGCAGTTCATCTTCCTCTCGGCCACGATCGGCAACCCGAAAGACGTCGCAAAGCGGCTCAACGCGACGCTGGTCGAGTACGAGTACCGCCCCGTGCCGCTGGAGCGGCACCTGATCTTCGCCCAGTCTCACGAGAAGAACCGGCTCGTCGATGAGTACGCCTCCAAGGAGTACGCGAAGACCTCCAGCAAAGGCTATCGGGGCCAGACCATCGTCTTCACCAACTCGCGCAAGAAATGTCATTCGATCAGCGATTCGCTGCGCATCCAGTCGGCGCCGTACCACGCGGGTCTGACGTATTCTCAGCGCAAGAACGTCGAGGACCGGTTCGCTAAGGGCGAGATTAAGGTGGTCGTGACCACGGCCGCGCTGGCCGCCGGCGTCGACTTCCCTGCTTCACAGGTGATCTTCGAGTCGCTGGCCATGGGTAAAGACTGGATAGGAGTAGGCGCGTTCCAGCAGATGCAGGGCCGCGCCGGCCGCCCGGACTACCACGATCTGGGCAAGATCATCGTCCTCGCGGATCCGGAGACCAACATCGAGGGCGAGAGCGAAGAAACCGTGGCGTTCCGCCTGCTGGGCGGCAGCGCCGAGCACGTCAATGTCGAGTACGACGAGGCGGAACAGATCGAGGAATGCTTGGCGAACGCGGCCGTCGTGCCGAACGTCGGCGCGCTCGCAAAGATCAACGACCACACGCTGGGCATCGCCTGCGGCACCGCGCAGCTGGTCGCGAAGTGCATTTCCAGCGGCCTGATGCTGAAAGAGGGTGACAAGATCAAGCTTAGCCCCCTGGGCCGCGCCATCGTCAATCACTTCCTGAGCGTGGAGAACGCGCTGCTCATCCGCAGCCGCCTGCGCAAGAAGGTATCGCCGCTGGACATCGCCGTCGAGCTGGAGGCCTTCGAGGCGGTCTACTTCAGAGGTGCAGAGCGACTATCCAGGATCATCGGCGTCAGCGTGCCGTCCAGGGTGTTCAGCCCGGCGAGCCTGGACATCGCCTTCTCCGGCGAGTCCATCGCGAAGATGGACCACAGCATGCAGGACCAGTTCCTGAGCTTCAGCACTGAGTTTTTAGATTGTACCTGTGACGACGCACCGTTCTGCGGATGCCCCCAGCGCAAGTTCAGCAAGAGGGTCATCGCCTACCGGCTGCAGGGCAAGGACCCTCATGCCGTCTCGCGTGCAATCGCCGCCGACTACAGCCTGAGCTCTTTCGAGGGCGACATCCTTGGCTATCTGGACCGGACGGTGAGGAATTTAGATGCGATCTACGAGATCGCCCGGATAGAACGCCTGAACGCTTCCGCCGTCGAGGCGAAGCTGCTCCGTGACGGCGTCGAGGACCCGGACTCGGTCGATGAGGAGGCGTTCGCCGCCATCATCAGCCCGCCCCGCGTCTCCAGAGTGCAGCAGCACCGGGACGAAGAGGCGAGAAAAGAGATGGAAATGGCTAAGAAGCGACGTAAGAAACAGCCCGCTGAGAGCCTGCCGGCGAAGCCAAAAAGTAGCCTGCGCGAAGAGGACACGAAGAAAAAGGCCGCGGGAATGTGGGTGCCATACAGGCCCGAATAGCACTGGAAAAACCTCGCTCAGCTCTGCCCTGGCTTCGACAAGAGAGCCCTTCCGGACATGATCACGCGCGAGGCGTCCCACTCCCCCTCCCCCCGCCGGCTTCCCTTCTTAAAGCTTGAAAAATGTTTTTAAATACCTTGGATGCCTACACTCTATCGATACTATGCCCGGCCCCATCGGTAAACTCAAGCTCTACCTGGACACGAACGTCCTGCTCAGCCTGCTGATCGACGAGGAAAAGGGCGGCGTGAAGCTCGGCGAGAACGTGGCGGCGCTGTTGCGCCAGGCGGCCGATGGCAAGTATCAGATCATGATCTCTGAACACACCGCGAACGAGTTGCTGAAGGCCGGCGTCCCCCGCGAGTTCATCGACCAGGCGCTGCGGCCCATGCTGCTGATGAGCGGTGGCGACCTTCTGCTGGCGAACGAGGACATCCTCCGGGCGGCAGCAAAGATCCACCGGGTCAGCGAGATACCGTTCCTGTTGGCGCTTCATGTCGTCTTCGCCCAGCGGAACAACGCAGTGATCGTCACGCGGGACTTCGATATGCTCCACGGCGCACGGACTTATGCAGGCGTCATGAAGCCGGAAGACCTGCTGGCCTGACACTAGGGGCATAAAGGGCACAATGGACACGACATACAACATGGCGTACGTCAACACTTTTCATGTTAAAATTAGGATGAGTTAATTATAGTCTTTCTATTCCAGAGGATGCCGGACAGTAAATTGCGGCGTGCAAGGGTCGTTTCGCGTGCGCGCGAGGCCGAGTCCGCAGGGCGTTCTTATGTCATATTATGCCCTTTGTGCCCGTCGTGTTACAGCTTCTTCAATTCTTCGGCGTACAATTCCACAGCACGGTCCTCATCGCCCCCGGCCTGCTTGAGCAGCGCCTGCCAGAGTTCTTCCCGTATTTTTGCCACGCTGCCGATCGGGTCGTCGGTGACCTTATTTTTCAGCGCACCCTTCTGGTGGTCGATCAGCTGTTTCGTCAGGCCGGCTATGGCTGCTTTACGGTCAGGGTACTGGCCCTTTTCCACGGCGACGTCTATCGCTTTCTGCACTTCCGCATGATCGGCCATGATTATCACTATTGCACTCGGAACGTGAAAATAAATAGCTGTCGCCAGGTAGTGCTGGCAATGTCCTGCTTTACTACCTGCTTCCGTGCTTTCTGTGCCCGGCTGGCCATTTGTATATAAGCGACCTCCGCGACGACCGGGAACAACGGCCATTACCACCCAAAAATTTTAAATATTATCTTGAATTCATTGTTGCTGGAAGTGCAATTATGACGTACGTGGACGACGACGACTTCGATGAGATAGAGGCCGACGCGACAGAGGACGAACTTGAGGAAGGCGACGCCGGAAGGTGCGATGAGTGCGGCCTCGCAGTGAAGAAGGACGACGCCCTGGTATGTCCTGCGTGCACGGCCATGTACCATGAGTGGTGCGTGACGGAATGCAACCGCTGCAAGACTACGCTGAAAACCGCAGACGACGTCGCAGCCCCGAAATCCGGCCGGAAAGCGGCTGCCCCGAAGAAACGCGCTGCCCCGAGGATACAGAGAGCCCGCTGAGCGGGTTCGCTTTTTATCCGGGCTCCTGTCGTTTCAACACGAAAACACTAAACGTTTTTTTAATTTCCACTAAGGACACCAAGTTCTCTAAAGCCATGGTTAAAATATGAACGGGTTTCATCGTTTTGGTGGTTTAGTGTTTTAGTGGCTTTATTAGTGTTTTAAACTTGGAGGCTTTAGAGACTTTAGTGTCTTTGAATTCGTGCCGTTCGTGCCCTTTGTGGTTTAACCGTGACTTTAGAGACCTTAGTGACCTTAGTGGAAATAAAAAACGT
>JAEZKS010000007.1 GCA_023436075.1 Methanobacteriota archaeon | reverse complement strand
GGTGTGGGATCCGGAGCAGGACCTTCGGCTACCACAATGCGCAGCTCGTGGGGTTCCGGGGTCGGAGTCGGAGTCGGCATCGGAGACGGGGTCACGTTCGCCTCGTTATCGGAAATGACGGGAGAGGATGGGCCAGACAGGGCGGTGACCATGACTGCGATCATGACCGCCAGGATGGCAATGACCGCAACCGTGCCCACTGCCATGAAAGCGGTTAATGCCGATATGCCGGCATCCGATGACTCTGTCCCTTTTGTCATTTCGCTCCGTGCCATTCCTGAGAACATTGCCTGGAAGGCATCTTGAAAGTCGGCATATACCTATTAATAGCTTTTGTCACGATCCGTTAAATAGCAGGGGAGTCGTCCTGGCCAGTTTCTTTCATGCCTGCGCCGTGCTCATGATTTCGAATAGGTTTATGTCTGTGAATATCGTCATTGGGAATGATAAGTCATGATGGAATCGACCAGATACGACCTCTCGAAGTACAGGGCCAGAATCGTCCGGGATGCCGTGAACACCTTCAGGACGGCGAGCTATTTCCAGGGAAGAGGCCAACCGGCAGAAGGCCTTGCGGAGACAGTGAGCGAAGGGCTGCTGGACCTGCTGGAGGAGGGCCCCTCCAGGGACTATGAAACGGCACGACGCTACACGGAATGGCTCTACAACCTGATCCGCAAGGACGGCAGGAAGATCGATACGACCATCGATTTCCTCGACAGCTTCGAGCAGATCGTGACCAGGTATCTCCCGAACAAAGAGGACATGGATGTTGACGTGTTCTTCGAGATGTGCCGGGAGATCGTGCAGGAGAAGCATGATGCGCTGCTCCGCTGAAAATATTTGACATAACGAGATTAACTTTCAAGCGAGCGATTAAAGACTACGACATAGAGATCGCTCGTGAGGGTAAAATTATGACGACGATGATAGGAGAAGCCCTCGTCGGTGAGGGCAACGAAGTTGCGCACATCGATCTTGCGATCGGCGCGAAGGGCACACCGTTTGAGACTGCGTTCATGACGGCACTCACCCAGCCTGCCATGGGCCATACGCCCCTGCTGGCCGTGTTGGAGCCAAATCTGCCCTGCAAGCCTGCGACGCTCATGGCCAACAAGGTGACCATCAAGAACGGCATACAGGCGACGCTCATGTTCGGGCCCGCCCAGGCGTCAGTGGCGAAGGCGGTGGCGGACAGCGTGGCTGACGGCGTCATCCCTAAGGCACAGGCCGAGAACCTGCTGATCATCGTCTCAGTGTTCATCCACTGGGACGCGCAGGACAAGAAGAAGATCTATGACTACAACTATGAGGCCACGAAACTCGCGATCAAGCGGGCGATGGCCGGCGAACCGAAGATCGACGACATCCTGGCAAAGCGCAAGACTGCAAAACACCCGTTCGCTTAGCCAGATTGACACGATGCGGTAAATCAATCGCCTGCCCGGCCGGAGAATTATCTATGCGGCCGGGCGCCTGCGTCATCCTCGTGTCGCGGTAAAAGCTTTTTATGCATAAAATGCCATATGCTCTCGGGCAGATGATTTCATGTTCACGAAGATCAAGGATGTTCTTGCCGGAAAATACCCGGACGGCAGCGAAATCCGGATAGGCGGCTGGGTCGCGAAGACCCGATCCAGCGGCAAGATCGTCTTCTCCATTGTCAGGGACTCGTCAGGAGAGATTCAGGTTACGACCAAGAAGGGCAACGTGTGCGACGATGCGCTAAAGGCCGCGGACGCGCTGACTTTGGAGTGCTCGGTCGTCGTCACGGGCAAGGTGCGTACTGACCCGCGGGCGCCTGGCGGAAGGGAGATCGTGGCCACCGGCCTGGAGCTGATCGGCGCGTCGCCCGACTACCCGATCTTCGGGGAAGGACACAACCCTGAGGTGCTGCTCGATTTGAGGCACCTGCACATCCGTAGCAAAGAACTTGTGGCAGTCATGAAGGTGAAGGACGCGGTATTACGCGCGTGCCGGCAGTGGTTCCACGACAACAACTTCTACGAGGTCACCCCGCCGATCATTATGTCCAGCTCCTGCGAGGGCGGCTCGACGCTGTTCGAACTGAAGTACTTCGACGAGAAGGCGTACCTGTCCCAGAGCGCGCAGCTCTACCTGGAATCGCTCATCTTCGGGCTCGAAAACGTCTACTCTATTACCCCGTCGTTCCGCGCGGAAAAGTCTCGGACGACACGGCACCTCGCCGAGTACTGGCACATCGAGGGCGAGATGGCCTGGACCGACCTGGACGAGATGATCAGCCTGCTGGAACAGCTCGTTTCCCATGTCTGCAACAAGGCCGCAGAGCAGTGTCCTGAAGAGATCAAATCGCTCGGCGGCGATCCGGACTACTTCCGCAGCCTCAAGCCGCCATTCCCTCGCATTACCTACGACGAGGCAGTGAAAATTCTGCAGGAGGACGGCTTCGAGTTCAAGCCGGGCGACGACTTCGGCACCCACGAAGAGCGGCAGATATCCATGCACTATGACAAGCCATTGTTCGTTACCGGGTACCCTCTGGAGGTCAAGGCGTTCTACATGAAGGATGCCGGCAATGGCAGGGTCAAGAACGTCGACATGATCGCTCCGAAAGGCTTCGGGGAGATCATCGGCGGCAGCGAGCGGGAGACGGACCTGGCGCTCCTGGAAGAGCGCCTGCGGAAGCAGGGCGAGGACCCTGCGAAGTACGCCTGGTACCTGGACCTGCGACGATACGGCTCCGTGCCACACTCCGGTTTCGGCATGGGCGCAGAGCGGCTTGTCAGGTGGATCTGCAACCTGGAGCACATCCGCGACACTATCCCCTACCCCCGCACCATCAGCCGGTTCAATCCGTAGTCCTGTCGTTTCAACACGAAAACACTAAACGTTTTATTTTTCCGCTAAATGCACTAAAGGCAGGAAGGCACGGTTAAAACTCGAAAGTCACTGAATCACGAATTCAAAGTCACTAAATCCACGAACGCCACCAAGTTTAAAACACTAACAAGGTCACTAAAACCACTAAACCACCAACTATGGCACCCCATCGTCAGGACTGTCCGGAACTGGTATCTACTCTGTATCTTATTCAACAACCACTCTATCGAGCCTGCGTTGGTGCTTTTGTGCAATTCGTGCCCTTATTAGTGTTTTGAACTTAGTGACGTTCGTGGATTTAGCGCCCTTGAAATTCGTGCCCTTAGTGAAACCTAGAAACGTTCGTGCTTTTGTGTTGAAACGACGTGCCAGCATGCGAGGGTCAGACGGTTGGAAACTAAAAGCGCTGCCGGTGTTCCATGAAAAGTTTGCACTGCATGGCATCGCTGGATTGTATGCATACTTGAAATATTTGCACGATTTACCGCGACTAACGTATTTAATCCGGTGAAATTTATATTTTTTGATGAAAATCTGCACCGTCTCACAATCGTTCTACCCGTATGTCGGAGGGGTGACCCGGTACCTGCAGGCGCTCGGACGCCGGCTGATCGAGCGAGGGGACGAGATGATCGTCGTCCATCTCAAGACGCCCGATATGCCCGAGTTCGAGGTCGTCGACGGCATCAGGGTATACCGCATGGCCGAGACTGACAGCCTGCGGGAATCCATGGACGGATACCTGAAGTTCAAGGAACTGATCATCGACATCACCCATGGCAGCAAAGCCGCCCCGGTGAGCGTGGACGACCGGTTCAGCCATGGCTATTACGACTACCTCGGGTTCAACGTGAGCATGTACGACAAGGTCAGGGAGGTCTACCGGGCCGAGAAGTTCGACGTGCTGCACGTCCACGACTTCCAGGTGATGCCACTGGCATTCCTGCTGAAGGATGAGATCGACGTGCCGATGATCTTCACATGGCACATACCTTTTACCAGTGTCATGCCCAACGACTGGCGGGAGTTCATGGTACGTTACATGCGCTACTACGACCAGATCGTCTTTTCTACGGACGAATACGTCCGAACCGCGGTCGAGAGCGGGCTGAGCCCTGACCGGGTGGCGAAGATCAACCCGTTCATCGAGACGGCCGAATACAAACACGTCGGCGAGAACGACTTCAGGGAGAAGTTCAGCATCCCGGAGAAAGACCGCATCGTGCTATGCATTTCCCGCATGGACCCACGCAAAGGGCAGGAATACCTGATACAGGCGATGGCGGAGGTGCACGCGAAACACAAAGACGTCACATGTGTCTTCATCGGCAACGGCTCGATGACAAAGAAGCTCATGGGCAGGTCAGGCAGGGTGGATGACCTGAAGAAGCTCGCCGAAAGCTTAGGGCTGGCGGAAAAGGTGAAGTTCCTGGGCAAGGTCAGCCAGGAAGACCTGCTGGCCGGCTACGACGCCTGCGACATGGTCGTGCTGCCGTCGGTCAACGAG